>NZ_JBXAFX010000005.1:8544-221688 GCF_058793515.1 Novosphingobium sp. GW835-FHT14H07 | reverse complement strand
GCTATCAGCCCTGGGTTGTCCTGTCTGTCCTTGGATAACGGCAGGGATTGCCCGGTGGGTCTTGGGCTTTACGCCCCTCGTTGAACCCGCAGCGCACCTGCCGCACCGATCGCGCCGGATGCCTTCAGGATGTGTCGGCGTCCGAAGGGAGAGGAGCGGGTTGGCCTTGTGCCCTCTCCTGACCTGTGGGCGGGGCATATAACCTATATGGTTCGTTTTGTCAAGTTATCTTTGCACCACCCTCAGTCGTCATCCCGGGCTTGACCCGGGATCCCGCTCCCTTGCTCCGCGGGCGCGCAGAAGAAAAGCGGGGCCCCGGGTCAAGCCCGGGGCGACGGTTGCGACTGGAAACTGCCGGGTGGACTGGCGCGATCAGGGACACGAAATCAGGCCAGGGCGTTCGCCCACTCCGCCTCCTTGAAACCGACCAGCAAGCCGCCTGGATGCTCGACGATTGGGCGCTTGATGACCGAGGTGTTTTCGGCGAGCACGGCGGGGGCGTCGTCTCCGGCAAGGGTGGCTTTCTGGGCGTCGTCGAGCTTGCGGAATGTCGTGCCGGCCTTGTTCACCACCTTGTCGAGTCCGGCGGCGGAGATCCATTGGGCGATCCGGGCGGGGTCGGCACCCTGCTTCTTGTAGTCATAGAAGGTGTAGGCGATGCCCTGCTTGTCGAGCCAGACCCGCGCCTTCTTGACCGTGTCGCAGTTGGGGATGCCGTAGACGGTGATGCTCATGAGTCCTGCCTGTTGAAGCGGTGCACGCGCGTTGGCGTGCCCGCGAAAAGGGTATAGCTCTCGTAGTATTCGGTGCGGCCCCTTGCCTGCATTTCGGCGTGATGGGCAACGCGGCGCCATGCCAGTGCCGATGCCTCATCCTCCCATTCAGACAGGGCAATGACCTCGCCGTCGTCGGCAGTATAGCTCTTGAAGGCGAGGTAACCGGGTTGCTGCACGGCGAGCTCTTCCATCGCCTGGGCATCGGCAGAGTAGGCGGCGGCATCGATATCGGCGCGCTTGCGGTTGCGGAAGACGACGAGGAACATGGGGCAAGCGATAGCGCGATGGCCCGCGCGCCGAAAGGTGGACTTTTCCGCGCATCTGCGACAAAGCGCCATCCCATGAGCCTGAACAGCTTCGGTCACCTCTTCCGTTTCACCACCTGGGGCGAAAGCCACGGGCCCGCGATTGGCGCGGTGGTCGACGGCTGCCCTCCCGGCCTTGCCATCAGCGAGGCGCAGATCCAGCCGTTCCTCGACGCGCGCCGCCCCGGCCAGTCGCGCTTTACCACGCAGCGGCAGGAGCCGGACCAGGTGCGCATCCTCTCGGGCGTGTTCGAGGGCCCAGATGGTGTCAGACGCACGACGGGAACGCCGATCAGCCTGATGATCGAGAACGTGGACCAGCGTTCGAAGGACTATGGCGACGTGGCCAAGGCCTATCGCCCCGGTCATGCCGACTATGCCTATGATGCCAAGTACGGTTTCCGCGACTATCGCGGCGGCGGGCGCTCGTCGGCGCGCGAGACGGCTTCGCGCGTGGCCGCTGGCGCCGTGGCGCGTCTGGTCATCCCCGAAGTCCAGATCCTTGCCTGGGTGAGCGAAATCGGTGGCGACCGCATCGACATGGATCACTTCGATGCCGACGAGATCGGCCGCAACCCTTTCTTCTGCCCGGATTCGTGGGCGGCGGCGCGCTGGGAAAAGCTGGTCGACGAGGCGCGCAAATCGGGCTCGTCGCTGGGTGCGGTGGTGGAATGCGTGGCGACGGGGGTTCCGGCCGGCTGGGGCGCACCGCTCTATGCCAAGCTCGATGCCGAACTCGCCCACGCGATGATGGGCATCAATGCGGTCAAGGGCGTGGAGATCGGCGACGGCTTCGCGGCGGCGCGCAATACCGGCGAAGGCAACGCCGATCCGATGCGGCCGGGTTCCGGGGCGCCTGAATTCCTGGCGAACCACGCGGGCGGCATTGCCGGCGGCATTTCGACCGGGCAGCCGGTGACGGTGCGCGTGGCGTTCAAGCCGACGTCCTCAATCCTCACGCCGATGCCGACGATCACGCGAGAGGGTGAGGCGACCGAGCTGTTCACCAAGGGCCGCCATGACCCATGCGTGGGCATTCGCGGGGTTCCGGTGGTAGAGGCGATGATGGCGCTGGTGCTGGCGGACCAGAAGCTGCTGCACCGGGGGCAAGTCGGCTAAAAGCGGCTGCTGTTAAAAGATCGGCGGCGGTTGAGCCGCTGGTGAAAGGTCGTTAGTCTCCTCTGCAACAAAATTGCGGGAGCACGTTTCTTGGCCAAGCGCCTTACCCTCTACATCGTGATCGGCATGGTGCTCGGCATCCTCGTCGGTTACGTGCTCAACATCAGCTATCCCAAGGGCGACGAAACGCTGGCGCAGATCGCCGATACACTGAAGCTGCTGCCTGACATCTTCCTGCACCTGATCAAGATGATCATCGCGCCCCTGATTCTGGCGACGCTGGTGACGGGCATCGCCGGGATGGGCGACAGCGCGGCGCTGGGCCGGATCGGCGGGCGGGCGCTGGCATGGTTCATCACCGCCAGCCTGATCTCGATCGGTCTCGGCCTCTTGCTGGTGAACCTTTTCAAGCCAGGGGTGGGGCTGGAATTCACGGCCGCCGGGCCAGTGGGCGATCTGGCGACGGCGGACTTCACCTTGCGCCACTTCGTGCTCGAGATTTTCCCGACCAGTGCCCTCGACGCGATGGCCAAGAACAACGTGCTGCAGATCCTCGTGTTCTCGCTGTTCGCGGGCGTGGCGCTGTCGGCCATCGGCGAGACCGGGGCGCCGATCGTGCGCGGCTGCGAGGCGCTGGCGCATCTCATGCTGCAGATCACCGACTATGTCATGCGCATGGCGCCGCTTGCCGTGTTCGGGGCGCTGGCTTCGGTGATCGCGACCAAGGGGCTCGGCATCGTCGTGACCTATGGCGTGTTCGTCTCGGAGTTCTACTTCGGGCTGCTGCTGCTGTGGATCATCCTGCTGACGCTGGGCGGGATCTTCCTCAAGGGCCGCATCTTCCTTCTGGCGCGTTACATTCGAGAGCCGCTGCTGCTGGCGTTTTCGACCGCGAGTTCCGAATCCGCGCTGCCCAAGCTGTTCGAACAACTCGACCGCTTCGGCGTGCCGCGCCGCATTTCAGGGTTCGTGCTGCCGCTGGGCTACAGCTTCAACCTCGACGGTTCGATGATGTACACCAGCTTTGCGACGATGTTCATCGCGCAGGCCTATGGCATCGAGCTTTCCATCGGGCAGCAGATCGCCATGCTGCTGACGCTGATGGTGACCTCGAAGGGCATTGCCGGGGTGCCGCGCGCAAGCCTCGTGGTGATTGCCGCCACGCTGACGCAATTCGGGCTGCCGCTCGAGGGCATCGCCCTGCTGCTCGGCGTCGATACCTTCCTGGACATGGGGCGCACCGCCACCAACGTCGTCGGCAATGCAGTGGCGACCTCGGTCATCACCAAGTGGGAAGGCATGTTGCAGCCCCCGCTGGACCCCGATGCCGAGCCACCGCACGCACCTGCCCATACCGTGGCCGATGGTCGGGCAGGGCTTAACCTCGACCCGGTCAACTACGAGAAGTAGGCCCTATTTCTCCAGTTCGACCGGAGTGAATTCGCCCAGGCCGCAGGCGCCCCGGTTGATCGGGCCGGGGCCGCCGTTGTTCACCAGCACCGTGATGATGTCGACATTGCAGAGCTGGGTGAGCGAGGTCGAGTACGAGAAAGCGCGCTCGAACCCGAGGCTGAAGCAGCGGTTGGGCAGGGTGTTGCGATACCACTGGCCGCCGCTGGTGCGGAAGTCGATGGTCCAGTCATCGCGGACCTGGCTTTCGCGGATGGTCTGGAGAGGCAGGCAATTGACCGGCTTGCCGACGACCTTTGCCTTGGGAATGTCGCTACGGTGGCCGTCATTGCCCTGTTTTGCATCGGCAGTGCAGCCGGCCACGGCCAGTGCCACCCCTGCGATCAGAAATGGAGTCACGCGCTTCATGCCTTGCTCTCCTTCCTTGCCTTCTGGCCTGCGGGAGCCTTTGCCTTCCTGGCCTGGGCGGGCTTGGCTCCTTTCTCCAGAACCTTGCCCTTGAAGCTGCAAAGATCAACCAGCCCGCAGTGCCAGCATTCGGGCGTCCGCGCCTTGCACACATAGCGTCCGTGCAGGATCAGCCAGTGGTGCGCGCCGACGCGAAACGGCTGGGGAACCTTCTTCTCCAGCCCCTTCTCAACGGCGAGTGGCGTCTTTCCCTTCGCAAAGCCGGTGCGATTGCCGACACGGAAGATATGCGTATCGACCGCAAAGGTTTCCGCACCGAACGCGCAGTTCATCACGACGTTGGCGGTCTTGCGGCCAACGCCGGGGAGCAGCGTGAGGAGATCGCGGTCTGCCGGAACCTCGCCGCCGTGTTCGCGCACAAGGATTTCGGCCATGGCCATGACGTTCTTCGCCTTGGAATTGAACAGGCCGATGGTCTTGATGTGCTGCTTCAGGCCCTCCTCGCCAAGGTCGAGCATGTCCTGCGGCGTCTTGACGATGGCGAACAGCTTGCGCGTCGCCTTGTTCACGCCGACGTCGGTCGCCTGTGCCGAGAGCGTGACGGCCACCAGCAACTGGTAGACGTTGCCGTATTCCAGCTCTGTCTCGGGCGAGGGGTTGGCCTCGGCGAGGCGGCGGAAAAATTCGAAGATGTCCGCCGACTTCATTTTAGAGCCCGAGCACTTCCGGCATGGTGTAGCGGCCCGGTGCCTTGCCGATGATCCACTCCGCCGCGCGGATCGCGCCCTTGGCGAAGATGCCGCGATTCTCGGCAAGGTGGGAGAAGGTCAGGCGTTCGTTATCGGCAAGGAAGTGGACCGAGTGGTCGCCTGCGACAGAGCCGCCGCGCAAGGCGGCAAAGCCGATCGTGCCGGCCTTGCGCGCGCCGGTGATGCCATCGCGGCCACGCACGGCTTCATCGGCCAGATGCACGCCGCGCCCCTTGGCTGCCGCTTCGCCGAGCAGCAGCGCGGTGCCCGAGGGCGCGTCGACCTTCATGCGGTGGTGGGTCTCGACGATCTCGATGTCCCAGTCCTCGCCGAGGCGGGAGGCAGCTTCGCGCACCAGGTGGCTGAGCAAGGTCACGCCCAGCGAGGTGTTCCCGGTCTGCAGCACGGGGATGCTTACCGCTGCCGAATCGATCAGCCAGTGGTGGCGCTCCTCGAGCCCGGTGGTGCCGATGACGATGGGCACGCCGGTGTGGATCGCGGCATCGAGATTGAATTCCAATGCGCCCGGTGCGGAGAAATCGACCAGCACGTCACTGGACTGGGCGAGGGCGAGCGGGTCGCCGCCCTTGTCTATCCCGCCGGCAAATTCGTGCCCGGCTGCTGCAACTGCTGCCTGCAGCGCATTGCCCATTCGTCCAGCGCTGCCGATGATTCCGATTCTGGTCATTGCCTATCCTTCACGTCGCGTGCTTCATGGTCGTGATGAGCACCCCACGCAATATCGTCATTCTTACCGGAGCCGGAATTTCTGCAGAGTCCGGTATCGATACCTTTCGCGGAGGCGGGGGGTTATGGGAGCAGCACCGGGTCGAGGACGTGGCGACGCCCGAGGCCTTCGCGCGTAACCCGAACCTGGTGCTGCGGTTCTATGACATGCGGCGCGAGGCGATCCAGACCAAGGAGCCCAACGCCGCCCATTACGCGCTGGCCCGGCTCGACCGGGAATGGGCGAAGCGGGCGGGTGGCGAAGTGCTGATCGTCACGCAGAACGTCGACGATCTGCACGAGCGGGGCGGTGCGCTGAACGTGCTGCACATGCATGGCGAGCACCTCAAGGCGTGGTGCACCTCTTGCGACCGGCGGCACCGCTGGACCGGGCCGCTGCTCCATCGGCCAGAGTGCCCGACTTGCGGCATGCAGGCGCTGCGTCCGGACGTGGTGTGGTTCGGGGAAGTGCCTTACCGGATGGACGAGATCTATCGGGCGGTTTCGGAAGCGGATCTGTTCGTATCGATCGGCACGTCTGGTGCAGTCTATCCGGCGGCGGGGCTGGTCCGCACCGCGCGGGACCTTGGCGTGCAGACGCTGGAGCTCAATCTCGAGCGTAGTCAGGGGTCGGCGTGGTTCCACGAAACCCGTCTTGGCGCCGCTACGGAGATCGTCCCGGCATGGGTTGAGGAACTTCTCTCAAGTTAAAGTGTTGCTGCAGCGAAAAGGGTGATCTCGCGCCTGTCAAAGTGCCGCGAATCATGTTACCTACATCAGTGTGAGCAACGTGATCCCCCATCTCGTCCCAATCGCCGTAAAGCCCGATGACATCGACTTCATGGGCCACGTCAACAACGCCTCATACCTCACGTGGGTGCAGGATGCGGTGATCGACCACTGGCATGCGCTGGCCCCGGCCGAGGCGGTCGCCGCGCACCTGTGGGTCGCGCTGAAGCACGAGATCACCTACCGCCGCCCGACCTTCCTCAATGACCCCGTGATTGCCCACGTGATCCTCGAGAAAGTGCAGGGTGCACGCGCGTTCTACGAAACGATCATCAAGCGCGGCGAGGAAGTGCTGGCCGAAGTGAAATCAAGCTGGTGCTGCCTCGATGCCGAGACGCTCCGCCCGGCCCGGCTGGCGCGCGAACTGGTCGAGAAGTTCCTGCCTTCTGCGGCGGAGTGAACCTCGTAGCGCCTTCGTGCCAAGCCAGTGTCCTTCGACAAGCTCAGGACGAGCGGATTTTTTAGCAAATTCATCACCGCCGCTCATGCTGAGCCTGTCGAAGCATCGTGCGCCAGGCAGCCTTCGACAAGCTCCGGATGAGCGGGGGCAGGGCAGAGGCCTCAGCGCAGCTTGGCGATGGAAAGGCCGTCGTTCTTGGCCCGCTGCTTGACCGATTCCTCGCTGCGGGTGAGGGCCTTGGCGATGGCCTTGAGGGCCATGCCTTTCTTGGCGAGCGTGTGCAGCTTGCTGATTTCGTCGGCGGTCCAGGCCTGCTTGTGGCGTTCGAAGCGTTCGGCCATGGCTCAATCCTTCCGGGTCACGGTGGCGATGTAGTTGAGCGCGAGGTCGTCGGACAGGTGCAGGCCCTTCGACACGCTCCATGCGATGCCCATGGGATTGCCCATCTTGAGGCCCGCGTCCTCGAGCAGGTCGTGCAGTTCGACCGGCGTGATGAAATCGTCCCAGTGGTGCGTGCCCCGGGGCACCATGCCGATGGCCTCTGCGCCTTCGACCAGCAGCAGGCGCGAGCGCGTGGTGCGGTTGGGGGTGGAGAGGATCATCAGCCCGCCGGGGGCGAGCGCAGCCTCCAGTGCAGCAATGAAGGCGGCCTTGTCGGCCACGTGTTCGATCACTTCCATCGAGGTGACGAGGTCGTAGCCTGCAAGGCCGAGCTGGCCGACATCGCCGCAGCGGTAGTCGATGCCGAGCCCTGAACCTTCGGCATGGAGCCGGGCGGCGGCGATGTTCTCTTCGGCTGCGTCCACCCCGGTCACTTCCGCGCCGAGCCGGGCCAGCGGTTCGCACAGCAGGCCGGCGCCGCAACCGACGTCGAGCGCCCTTTTGGCAGCCAGTGGCCTTGCTACGCGCGAATCGTTGCCGAAATGCGCGTCGATGGCGTCGCGAATGAAGGAGAGGCGCACCGGGTTGAGCTTATGCAGCATGGCCGAGGAGCCCTTGGGGTTCCACCAGTCCGCCGCCAGCTTGCCGAAGTGGGCGGCTTCAGATTCTCTGATGGTCGCTGGGCGAATGGTATTCGCAGAGGTTGCATTGCTCATAAGCCGTCCCTAAAGCGCCCGCGCTGCAAGGTCCACCGACCTTGCGGGCAAGATTCTTACGCGCAAGACTTCAGGAGCAAGCCCTTGGCCCGCATCGTGATGAAATTCGGCGGCACGTCGATGGCCGGAACCGAGCGCATCCGCCGCGTGGCGCGCATCGTGCAGCGCCAGCAGGCCGCGGGGCACGAGGTTGCGGTGGTCGTCTCGGCCATGGCGGGAGAAACCGACCGCCTCGTCAACTTCTGCCGCGAGGCAAACCCGCTTTACGATCCGGCCGAATACGACGTGGTCGTGGCCAGCGGCGAGCAGGTGACGTCTGGCCTTCTGGCGATGCACCTGCAGGCGCTGGGCTGCAAGGCGCGTTCATGGCTCGGCTGGCAGTTGCCGATCCATACCGACGATGCCCATTCCAAGGCGCGCATCGAAGGCATCGATTCGGAAGCGGTGCTGGCCTCGATGGCCTCGGGCGAGATTGCCGTGATCCCCGGCTTCCAGGGCGTGTCTGACAAGGGCCGCGTGACCACGCTGGGCCGTGGCGGTTCGGATACTTCTGCGGTGGCCGTGGCGGCGGCGGTCAAGGCCGATCGCTGCGACATCTACACCGACGTCGACGGGGTCTATACCACCGACCCGCGCATCGTCGCCAAGGCGCGCAAGCTGAAGAACGTCACTTACGAGGAAATGCTCGAACTGGCCTCGGTCGGCTCGAAGGTGCTGCAGACCCGTTCGGTCAGCCTTGCCATGAAGGAAGGCGTGCGCGTGCAGGTGCTGTCCTCGTTCATCGATGACGATGCGCCCGCTGCCGATACGATTCCGGGAACGATGATTGTCTCTGACGAAGAGCTTGAAGGATTGGATATGGAACGCCAGCTGATCACCGGCATCGCTGCCGACAAGAACGAAGCCAAGATCACCCTGACGCGCATTTCCGACCGTCCGGGCGCGGTTGCCGCGATCTTCGGCCCGCTGGCCGCCGCCAACATCAACGTCGACATGATCATCCAGAACATCGCCAAGGACAAGGGCGAGACCGACGTGACCTTCACGGTCCCGCTGGCTGACCTCGCCCGTGCCCAGGCGCTGCTGGAAGAGCGCAAGGACACGATCGGCTATTACCGCATGCTGGCCAATAGCAAGGTCGCCAAGATCAGCGTCGTCGGTGTCGGCATGCGCAGCCACGCAGGCGTTGCCGCAACGATGTTCCGCGCGCTGGCCGATCGTGGCATCAACATCCAGGCGATCACCACCAGCGAGATCAAGGTCTCGGTGCTGATCGACGAGGACGAGACCGAACTCGCCGTGCGCGTGCTGCACACCGCCTACGAGATGGACGGCGAATAATCCTTCTGCCCCTTAGGGGGACGACAGCGAGAAGACCGCGAGCTGGCGCACGATCCGGCCCGGTCTTCCTCCGCCATGGTGGGGAAACCAGCGCACTGTCAGGCGGCTGGGGTCGCCCCCGTTCGCGCTGATTGCCACGCGCATGGTCTTTTCGATGGCCTCGGGCCGGTAGCTGCGGATATCGGCGACCACGGCAAGGACGGGGCAAGGATCGGTCCCGGCGATCCGGGCAGCGAGCAGATCACGCGGCGCCCATGCGTGCACGTAGGCTCCGTGCATGATGACGAAGGGGCGGTAATCGTGCCAGGTTGCGCGCTCATAGTAGCCGAACCGGTCCTGCATATGCTGGCGCAGGCCGATTTCCTTGGCAGGCGAGAAGTCCGGGACTTCCTCGACGTTGCGCAAGACGGGCACGACTGCGTTCCTGCAGGCAGAAAAGCTGGCGAGATGGCGGGCGAGGGACCGGAAATCCTGCTTTGACGGCAAGGGTGTGGGGCGTTGCCAGGTTGCCAGCTCGAGCGCGGTGACAAGGAGCGCGGCGAGGCCGGCGATCGTTGTCAGCGTTGGCCATCTGCGCAAAAGGCAGTCCAGCAGGCCGATCAGCCCGCACCAGCCGAGAACCAGCCCCACCTGAGGACCGCGATAATTCATGCTGGGCACCACGAGAGTGACAATCAGCCCGGCCAGCGTAACGATGACCGGGCCGCAGAGCAGGGCGAGGTCGTGCAGCAGCGGCGCCTTTTCCTGGCGCGGCGTCTTGCGCTTGCCGATCAGGACAATCGCGCCGCCAAGCAGGCACGCCGCGGCCAGAGCAAGCATGGCCGGGGTTCCGCCCGTGCGTAGGCCGTTTTGCACGCTGGCGGCCAGGAACCTCACGCTCGGCGCGAAGATCTTGGCCGAGACGCCGAAGTCGTGGAATAGGAGGATCTGGGCGGCATAGGCCATCCCCGCCAGCGCCGTCCCGGCCAGGCCGGCGAGCGCGAGCCGCCACGCCTCCGGACGCGCCAGCACCAGCGCCACGCACATCCAGCACGATGCGTAGAGCGCGAAGAGGTGGGTCGCGCTGGCAAGCGTTGCCGCAGCGACGAACATGCCACCCCAGACACTTGCCGGACCTGCAGCCGAAGTTGCCGCAGCCACGCGCGACGATGCCAGCGCAGCAACGGCGAGCACGAAGCTTACCATCGCATAGGATCGGACCTCCGCGGCGTGTTCACCCCAGAAGGGCGAAGATGCCACCAGGGCGGCAACCAACAGGCGAGGGAGCAGCCTTGTGCCGGGCCGGGGCAAGACCAGCACGGCGGCGATCAAGCCGAGCGAGAATGCCACCGACAGGAGCCGCGCAGACGGCTCGTCAAAGCCCGCCATGCGGACCCACCCCCACAGCAGGGAGTAGAAGGTCGGCGGGTGCGTGTCCTGCACCGCGCGCGCGAGCATGGCCGTAAACGTCGGCTGCTCTGCCAGACGCATCGAGAAGATTTCGTCCTGCCAGAAGCTGCTGACGGAAAGGCCCGCGAAAAGGCGCCAGATTGCCCACAGGACAAGGCCGCCTGCCATGACGGCAGCGATCCTGCCCGCTGCAAACCTTCCGAAAGCCTGACGCATTTCCCGTTTCCCCACTCGGCCCGGAGACGCTGTCGCCTGGCTCTCGACTGGCAGCCAGGCGCCCGGCAGGCAACAGTTACCTGATCAGCAGGCCCCAGCCTGACAGCAGTTGTTCGGCCTGCTCGCGCGAAATCACGGCACCACGGAAGACCCGGGCGTCTTCGAGTTGCAGCCCGCCGAGGTCCGCGCCGCGAAGGTCTGCGCCGGCAAACTGCGCGCCATCGAGATTGGCTTCGCGCAAGCTGCACCCTTCAAGCACGGCGCCGCGGAAGTCGCACTTGGCAAGGTCCGCCTGCGCCATGTCGAGCCGCACCAGCTTCTCCTTGCGGAACGAGAGGCCGGGCAGGCGCGCGCCAACCAGCAGCACTTCCTCGAAGGTGAAGCCCATGCCCTTGGCCATGTGCAGGTCCGCGCCGGTCATGCGCGTGGAGACGACCTTGGCCGAGCCGATGTTGGCGCGGCGCAGCGATGCGTTGTTGAGATCGCAGCCTCGGATCTGCGCTTCTTCAAGATACGCGCCGGTCAGGTTGGCAAACGGTGCCTTGGTCGACCGCCAGACCGTGCGGGCGAGCCTTGCGCCGGAAAGATCGGCGTGGCGCATCGAGCAGCGTTCGAACGTCCAGCCCGAGAGGTCGAGCTTGGAAAGGTCCGCCTCGTCGAGGTCGCAGGATTCGAGGTGTTGCGGGGCCTTGCCGGCAAGCGCAGCGATGTCGGCACGAACAAGCGTCTGGCCCGAGAGGATTTCCGTCATGCCTCGCGCTTAGGCGAAATCTGCGGCCAGGCAAAATGAAACCCCGCCCTCCGGCCCGATCCGGAGCCAAAGGGCGGGGTGCGACCCGGGCCAGTCTAGGAGATTGAGACGACCGGCTCTCGGGGCTCGGTGGGTGAGGGGGAACCCACTTGATGCAAGCCTTCTACCGGACATGGCATGATCGGTAAAACAGGTTAACTTGCGCAGAGTTATCGCTTCTGGCGATGATGCGGCCAAGTCCGGCCTTGTTGCCGCCCCAAACCCGCCCTAAAGCGCGCCGGACTTTCGGACGGGATTCTCGAAGCATGCCTGCAACACCCAAGACATCAGCCCTCATGCGCCGCGGCGCCGAGTTCCTCGGCACGGAGCACGCCATCCTGTGCGGGGCGATGAGCTGGGTGTCGGAGCGCAACCTTGTTTCGGCAATCAGCAACGCCGGGGGCTTCGGCGTGATTGCCTGCGGGGCGATGACGCCCGAACTCCTCGATACCGAAATTGCCGCAACCAGGGCGCTGACGGACAAGCCCTTCGGCGTGAACCTGATCACGATGCACCCGGCGCTGTTCGACCTGATCGCGGTCTGTGCGAAGCACAAGGTCGGCCATGTCGTGCTGGCAGGCGGCATTCCGCCCAAGGGCAGCGTCGAGGCGATCAAGGCCTTTGGCGCCAAGGTCATCGTCTTTGCGCCGACGCTGGCGCTGGCGAAGAAGCTGCTGCGTTCCGGTGCGGACGCGCTGGTGATCGAAGGTTCGGAAGCGGGCGGCCATATCGGGCCGGTCTCGACCTCGGTGCTTGCGCAGGAATTCCTGCCCGCATTGGCTGAAGACCACGTGGTGTTCGTGGCAGGGGGCATCGGGCGGGGGGAGATGATCGCCAGCTATCTCGAGATGGGTGCTGCGGGCGTGCAGCTTGGCACCCGCTTTGCCTGCGCCACGGAATCGATTGCGCATCCGGCGTTCAAGGCGGCGTTCTTCCGCGGCAATGCCCGCGATGCGGTGGCTTCGGTGCAGGTCGATCCGCGCCTGCCGGTGATTCCGGTCCGTGCGCTCAAGAACAAGGGCACCGAGGAGTTCACCGCAAAGCAGGTGGAAGTGGCCAAGCTGCTCGACGAGGGCAAGCTCGACATGGCCGCCGCCCAGCTCGAGATCGAGCACTTCTGGGCAGGCGCGTTGCGCCGTGCGGTGATCGACGGCGATGTCGAGCGCGGCTCGGTCATGGCTGGCCAGTCGGTCGGCATGGTGACGAAGGAAGAGCCGGTGGCCGAGATCATCGCCCAGCTCATGGCCGAAAGCGAGGAAGCGCTCTCGCGGCGCTGATCGCATGGCGGCTGGGGCAGCATCAGGGCATCGCGCCTCTTTCGGCGTCGTCTTTGCGATTGTCCTGATCGACATGCTCGGCTTTGGCGTGGTGACGCCGGTGCTGCCGGGCCTGATCATGGACCTGACGCATGTCGATATCGGCACGGCGGCAGGTTACGCCGGCTGGCTGGGGGCGGGCTATGCGGCGATGCAGTTCGTGTTCGCGCCGGTGCTGGGCAATCTCTCCGACCGCTATGGCCGCCGCCCGATCCTGCTCGCGGCGGTGCTCATGCTCGGGCTGGATTACCTGCTGCAGGCGATGGCGCCCAATTTCGGGTGGCTGATTGCCGGGCGGCTGATTGCGGGCGTCACGGGCGCCAGTTTCTCCCCGGCCTATGCCTATATTGCCGACGTTACCCCACCCGAAAAGCGCGCGGCGAACTTCGGGCTGATGGGGCTCGCGTTCGGCATCGGCTTCGTCGTCGGCCCGGCGATGGGCGGGTTGCTCGGGTCGATCGACCCGCGCCTGCCGTTCTACACCGCCGCCGGGCTGGCGCTGGCCAATGCCGTGTTCGGGTTCTTCTTCCTCAAGGAATCGCTGGCCCCTGAAAACCGCCGCCCGTTCGACTGGCGGCAGGCAAACGCCATGGCCTCGCTGAGCGCGCTGAAGGGGCAGAGCCCGACAGTGCTGTGGTTCGTGGCGGCGCTCGGCATGTGGCAACTGGCGCATATCGTCTACCCGGCGGCGTGGTCCTACTTCGCGATTGCCGCCTATGGCTTCAGCGTGGGCCAGGTCGGCGTGGCGCTGGCGCTGGTGGGGTTCAGCAGCGCGCTGGTGCAGGGGGTGGGCCTGCGCCTGTTCCTGCCGGTGCTGGGTGAGAAACGCGCGGTTGTGCTTGGTGTGGCAGGCCTGTGCGTTTCGGCGGTGCTTTACACTTTGGCGCAGGAGCCTTGGCAGGTCTACGTGGCGATTGGAGTGGGCGCCTTGCAGGGCTTCGTGCAGTCACCGATCTCGGCGTTCAACAGCCGCGCGGTCGATGCGCGCAGCCAGGGCGAGTTGCAGGGCGCGGTGCAGTCGATCGGATCGATCGCAGCGATCATCGGACCGCCGATGTACACGCAGACGCTGGAGAAGTTCAGCGGCCCCGATGCGATCTACCACTTGCCCGGCATGCCGATCCTGCTGGCGGCGGCGATCTCTCTGATCACGCTGGCGCTGTTCCTGAAGGGGGCCGCCCTGCTGGAGCGGCGGGCTTAGTTCCAGCGTCCTTCGGCAGGCTCAGGACGAGCGGGGATCTCCATAAAACCCGCTCATGCTGAGCTTGTCGAAGCATCTGCGCGCATCGGCTACCGCCTCAGCTTTCCAGTTCGACGTCCCAGTAGAGCCAGTCGCGCCAGGTTTCGTGCAGGTAATTGGGCGGGAAGGCGCGGCCGCGCTCCTGCAGTTGCCACGTCGTCGGCCGGATCGCGCGGTTCATAAGCCGCATGTGCGCCTGTTCTGGGGTGCGTCCGCCCTTCCTAAGATTGCAGGGTGAGCAGGCGGCTGCCACGTTCTCCCACGAGGTGCGCCCGCCGAGGCGACGCGGCACGATATGGTCGAAGGTCAGCAGGTCGGGGCTGCCGCAATACTGGCACTGGAAGCGGTCGCGCAGGAACAGGTTGAAGCGGGTGAAGGCGGGATACTCGCTCGGCCGCACGTATTGCCGCAGCGCGATGACCGAGGGCAGCCTCATGCCGAAGCTGGCGCTGTGGACCTCGCGGTCGTACGTCTCGATAATGTCGACGCGTTCGAGGAACACCGCCTTGATCGCGGTCTGCCACGGCCACAGGCTCAAGGGGTAATAGCTCAGCGGGGTGTAATCGGCATTGAGGACCAGCGCGGGGCAGTTCGCCAGATGCCGGTCATTGTGCAGAACATCGTTGAAGGCGGTGCTGTCACCGCTGTTGGGCCTGGCCGAAGCCGCCCGATCGATCAGCGCCTTATGGAGCACGTCCCGACTTCTTCCCTGCACACAGAGGCGGGAGCGCCTCCGCAGGGGCAGTCATGGCTTTGCCTGGTGACCGCAGTGTTACACATGCGCTCATGGAACACGCCTGCGAGTCTGGCGTCAAGGGGCTGATTGGGTGCATTTCCACAGCCTGCCTTCGCCGCGCGCCGATCGGGGCTTTCCCTTGTGTAAAACAGGCCGGATTCGCTTGGGTTTTTGCCCTTTCGTGCCTATGTGCAGACTATGTCGAGCACCAACGAAAACACACCCAACACCAACGCCTATGGCGCCGATTCCATCAAGGTCCTGAAAGGCCTCGATGCGGTGCGCAAACGCCCCGGCATGTACATCGGCGATACCGACGATGGTTCGGGCCTGCACCACATGGTTTTCGAGGTTTCCGACAACGCGATCGACGAGGCTTTGGCCGGTCACTGCGATCTGGTGCTGATCGAATTGAACCCCGATGGCTCGGTCTCGGTGGAAGACAACGGGCGCGGCATCCCGACCGACATTCACGCCGAAGAGGGCGTCTCTGCGGCCGAGGTCATCATGACCCAGCTCCACGCGGGCGGCAAGTTCGAGAATACCTCGGACGACAACGCCTACAAGGTTTCGGGCGGCCTCCATGGCGTCGGCGTGTCGGTGGTCAATGCGCTGTCGGAATGGCTGGAGCTGACGATCTGGCGTGACGGCAAGGAGCACTGGATGAAGTTCGCGCACGGCGATGCTGTTGCGCCGCTGGAAGTGCGCGGGCCGGCGCCGGAAGGCAAGAAGGGCACGCGCGTGACCTTCCAGGCGAGCCACGAGACGTTCAAGAACGTGCTTGAGTTCGATTTCGACAAGCTCGAACACCGCTACCGTGAGCTCGCCTTCCTCAATTCGGGCGTGCGCATCATGCTGCGCGACAAGCGGCACGAGGAAGTGAAGGAGCACGATCTCTATTACGAAGGCGGCATCGCGGCCTTCGTGAAGTATCTCGACCGCAACAAGCAGCCCCTGATGCCCGAGCCTGTGGCGATCTCCGCCAACCGCGATGGCATCGGCATCGACGTCGCGCTCGAATGGAACGACAGCTACTACGAAAACGTTCTGTGCTTTACCAACAACATCCCGCAGCGCGATGGCGGCACGCACCTGGCGGCGTTCCGCGCGGCGCTGACCCGCACGCTGAACGGCTATGCCGAGCGGTCGGGCCTGCTCAAGAAGGAGAAGGTCAGCCTTACCGGCGACGACATGCGCGAAGGCCTCACCGCCATCGTCTCGGTCAAGCTGCCCGATCCGAAGTTCTCCTCGCAGACCAAGGACAAGCTGGTTTCGTCGGAAGTGCGTCAGCCACTCGAAAGCCTGATGGCCGACAAGATGGTCGAATGGCTGGAGGAAAATCCCGGCCACGCCAAGGCCATCGTGCAGAAGGTGATCGACGCCGCCGCCGCACGCGAAGCGGCCAAGCGCGCCCGTGAGTTGACCCGACGCAAGGGCGCGATGGACATCGCCTCGCTGCCGGGCAAGTTGGCGGACTGCCAGGAGCGCGATCCGGCCAAGTGCGAACTGTTCCTGGTCGAGGGTGACTCGGCAGGTGGTTCGGCCAAGCAGGGGCGCGATCGCAAGACGCAGGCGATTCTGCCCTTGAAGGGCAAGATCCTCAACGTGGAGCGAGCCCGCTTCGATCGCATCATCGGCTCGAAGGAAGTCGGCACGCTGATCCAGGCGATGGGCACCGGCCTGCGCGATGAATTCAACATCGACAAGCTGCGCTATCACAAGATCGTGATCATGACCGACGCCGACGTCGACGGCGCGCATATCCGCACGCTGCTGCTGACGTTCTTCCATCGCCAGATGCCCGAGATCATCAAGGCCGGGCACCTCTTCATCGCCCAGCCGCCGCTCTACAAGGTCGCCAAGGGCCGCAGCGAGGTTTACCTCAAGGACAACGCTGCGATGGACCGCTATCTGGTCGAGGCGGGGCTTTCGGGCCGTATTCTTGAAACCGCCGGTGGTGCGCGCAGCGGCCCCGATCTCGAGGCGCTGGTCGACCATGCCCTGCGCATGCGCAACCTGATGGGCTTCGTGCCGCGCCGCTACAATCCCTCGATCATCGAGGCGCTGGCGCTTTCGGGCGCGCTCGAGCCGGAGATGGGCGCCGAGCAGCGCGATGCCGCTCTGGCTAAGGCGGCAGACTGGCTCAACCGCGGCGATACCGAAGCGCGCTGGAGCGTCGTGGTATCGGAAGAGGGTGGTTATCACGTGCAGCGCCTGTGGCGCGGGGTGACCGATCATCACATGATCGAAGCGGGCTTTCTCGTCAGCGCCGAGGCGCGCAAGCTGGCCAAGCTCGCCGCCGAGAACGCCGAGGTCTATGCCGGGATGGCCCGTCTGGTGCGCGCGACGGCTGCCGAGGCAGAGCCTGCGCCGGTCCTGGCCGAAGGGGATGATGAAGCACCCGCTGCGCCGGCAGCCAAGGTCAAGGATGCAATCACGCGGCCTTCCGAACTGCTCGATGCAGTCTTTGCCGGTGGCCGCAAGGGTCTGTCGATCCAGCGCTACAAGGGCCTTGGCGAGATGAACGCCGAGCAGCTCTGGGAAACCACGCTCGATCCAGACAACCGCTCGCTGTTGCAGGTCAAGGTCGAGGACGCCGACGTGACCGACGAGATCTTCACCCGTCTGATGGGCGACGTGGTGGAGCCGCGCCGCGACTTCATCCAGGAAAACGCGCTCAACGTGGCGAATCTGGACGTTTGATCGTGGCCTTCACCGACGAAATCCCGTGGGACCAGCCCGCCACGATGATCGACCTTGAGGGCCGCGCCCCGATCATCGGCACGATCCGTGACTGT
This sequence comes from Novosphingobium sp. GW835-FHT14H07, assembly GCF_058793515.1. Lineage (NCBI taxonomy): Bacteria > Pseudomonadati > Pseudomonadota > Alphaproteobacteria > Sphingomonadales > Sphingomonadaceae > Novosphingobium > Novosphingobium sp. GW835-FHT14H07. The sequence continues at coordinate 204,083 of NZ_JBXAFX010000005.1, read as the reverse complement.
GCGCTGCACTACGGACTCTACAAGCCCCACGCGCGTGACAATGCCCGCGTGCTGCTGACCAAGCCGATCCACCGCGAGGGCCGGGCGACGCGGACGTGGCTGCTCGATCCTTCGGAAATTGCCGAGCTGGCCGACCGGCTGGCGCGCGAGACGAATTGACGAAGAAGCGGGACCCCGGGTCAAGCCCGGGGTGACGAAGGAAATGATGCGCTGAAACAACCGCCACCCCGGACTTGATCCGGGGTCCCGCTTTTTTACGCCTCAATCAGCCCGCATCGCCGCAGCGGCAAGGCTCTCCGCCTCGACCAGAAGCTCATCATCCGCAGCGCCCGCTGGCGTGGTCTCGCGGCCGATCATCACCAGCACCGGCACGGCGAGCGGGCTGACGCGGTCCAGCTCGACGTGGACCAGTTGGCCAGCCGCGCGATCGAGCAGGTCGCCCAGCCGGCCGACGTCGGTCATCCGCGCGCGGGCATCGGCCCATGCGGCCTGGATCAGCAGGTGGTCAGGCTCGTACTTGCGCAGCACGTCGTAGATCAGGTCGGTCGAGAAGGTGACCTGCTTGCCCGACTTGCGCTTGCCCGGATGCTGCCGTTCGACCAGTCCCGAGATCACCGCCACCTCGCGGAAGGCGCGGCGCAGCAGGTGCGATTCCTGCACCCACTCCACGAACTCGTGCGCGAGGATGTCGGATGAGAGCAGCGGCGCGGGATCAAGGACCGGCCTCGCACCCCAAACGGCCAGCGAATAATCATTGGCCACAAAGCCCAGCGGGGCGAGGCCCAGCTCGTTCATCCGGCGCGTGATCAGCATGCCGAGCGACTGGTTCGCGTTCCAGCCCTCGAACGTGTAGTAGACGGTGTAGTGCTTGTTCTGGTGGGGGAAGCTTTCGGCCAGCAGCATGCCCGGCCCCGGCAGCCGGCTGCGCCAGTCCTGCATTTCCAGCCATTCGCGCACGTCATCAGGGAAGCGCGACCAGCCTGCACGATCGACCATCAGCCCCCGCACGCGATCGGACAGGTGCGTGGTCAGCGGCAGGCGCGCGCCCATGTAGCTGGGGATCTGACCCGGCTTCTTTGCCGCCCGCACGATCAGTTCAAGATCACGCACGCCTTCGACCTCAAGGTCCATCCCGGCAAAGCGGATCGTATCGCCGGGGGAAAGCGTCGCGCCGAAGCTCTCTTCGACCTTGCCGAGCGAACGGCCGTTGCGAAAGCGCACGTCGAGCATTTCGGAATCGACGATGATTCCGGCATTGAGGCGATGGCGCGCGGCATGTTCGGGGTGGGTCAGTCGCCAGGTACCATGCTTGTCGCGCACGATGCGCTTGAAGCGGTCATAAGCGCGCAAGGCATAGCCGCCGGTTGCCACGAATTCGAGCACGCGCTGCCACTGCGCTTCATCGACCCAGCGGTAGGGATGGGCGGAGCGGACCTCGGCATGGAGCGCCTTCTCGTCAAACGGTCCGGCGCAGGCGCAGGCCATGACGTGCTGCGCCAGCACGTCGAGCCCGCCGGGGCGGAAGTCCTCGCCATCGCGCCGCCCCTCGTGGACCGCTTCCTGCGCCGCGAATGCTTCGAGAAATTCGAAGCGGTTGCCGGGCGCAAGCAGTGCCCGGCTGGGGCAATCGAGGCGGTGGTTGGCGCGGCCGATGCGCTGCAGCAGGCGCGACGAGCCCTTGGGTGCGCCCATCTGCACGACCAGGTCGACATCGCCCCAGTCCACGCCAAGGTCGAGGCTGGCGGTGCAGACCAGCGCGCGCAACTCGCCGCGGGCCATCGCCCCTTCGACCTTGCGTCGTGCTTCCTTCGACAAGGAGCCGTGGTGGATGCCGATCGGCAGCTTGTCGTCGTTGATGTCCCACAGCAGTTGGAAGATGTATTCGGCGAGGAATCGCGTGTTGGTGAAGATCAGGGTGGTCTGGTTGCGCTTTATCTCGTCATAGAGCTGCGGCACGGCCCACGCAGCGGCATGGCCACCCCAGGGCACCCGCTCGTCCTCGGGGTTCATGATCGAAAGTTCGGGCCTTGCGCCCGCTTCGCCCTCCACCAGCCGCACCGAAGCAGCATTGCCATCGGGCGCGAGCCACGCGCAGAAGTCCTGCGGATCGGCCAAGGTTGCGGAAAGCGCGGCGCGCCGCATGTCGGGGGCAATTGCCTGCAGCCGCGCCAGCGAGAGCGCGAGAAGATCGCCGCGCTTGCCGGTGGCAAAGGCGTGGACCTCGTCGATTATCACCCGCTTCAGACCCGCGAAGATCGTTGCCGCTTCCGGATAGCTCAGCAGCAAGGACAGCGATTCAGGCGTCGTCAGCAGCACATGCGGCGGCTTGGCGCGCTGGCGGGCCTTGCGGTCCGAAGGCGTATCGCCGCTGCGCGTCTCCACCCGGATCGGCAGGCCGATTTCATCGATGGGCGTGAGAAGGTTGCGCTGCACGTCATGCGCCAGCGCCTTCAGCGGCGAGACGTAGAGCGTGTGCAGTCCGTCGCCCGGCAGATCATCGCCTGCGAAATCCTGCAGCGTCGGCAGGAACCCCGCAAGCGTCTTGCCCGCGCCGGTATCGGCCACCAGCAGGGCATGATCGCCCGCACGGGCTGCTTCCAGCATCTCGCTCTGGTGACGCCGCACGCGCCAGCTGCGGCTTTCGAACCAGTCAGTGATCGAGGGAGCGAGCGTCATCGCCCCCAAGATAGGCACCGCCTTACAGAACCGAAAGGATCGCCTCTCGTTCTGTCGCCACCTTCCAGCCGAGCGCGGCGTCGATCAGGCCGATGGTCACCGCGCACTGGTCGGCGTCCGAACCCTTGCCACCCATCGCCTGCCGCACGCGCTTGTCGGGTATGCCGGTTTCGGTGATGACCTTGCCGATCAGTTCACCCGGCACGCTTGCCGTCCCCGGCTTGATCCGCTGCGGCGGGCCGAGTTGGCGGGCGTCGAGCATCTTCACCGCAAGGGTGCGTTCGCGTTCCAGCACGGCAGGAGGCACCTTGACCCCGGATGCCATGCGGCGCGTGCGGAGGAAAGCCATGCAGGCATCAGGCCCGGTCTTTCGCGCGGCGCGCAGCAGGTCGGCACGAATGCGCTGCACATCGGCCAGCAGACCCCCTTTTTCGACAAGCGCAGTCGCATACATGCGTTCGCGCACCAGATCCTGCACTTTCGCGGTGTAGGCCTCATCACTGCTGCCATCCGTGCGCGCGATGGTGCGGTTGGCGCTGAACAGTGCGGCGAGATCGGGCTGGAGCGACTGCAGGCCATCGAAGGTGATCTCCGGCCCGAACACGGCGGTAACCGCGCGGCCGACGATTTCCTTCTCTTGCGCACTCTGGCTGATCGAAATCTCCGGCACCGGCGGGGGTTCGGTCGAGCTGTCGTTGCTGCTGAACACGACCCGCAGGATCTGTACGCCGAAGATGACCGCCAACAGGATCAGTCGACCGCTGCTGAACCAGCCCTGCCCGACGTTTGCGCTGGTGTTCTTCTCCCACAGCGCCACGCGCCACGGATCGAAGTAGTGCTCCACTTCCGGAAAGTTCTTGCGCACGCCTTCGAGCAGTTGCTCCACGTCGGCGCGCTTGACGAACCAGCCCTTGCGGCTGCCCTGTTGCGCGGGCGTGGTCAGTTCGTTCCACGCCTTGTGCAGCGGGTGCTTCGGGTCCTGCACCTTTTCGCGGAAGCGCAGGCCGCGCAGGCGGGCGTTGAGGAAGGCTATGGCCGGCCTTTCCGAAACTTGCCCGCGCTCGCTTTCCCAGCCGAAGACCTTGGCGGCAGGCTCCAGCAGCGGGGCCGAGCGTGGCCAGCTGCGGGCAAGGATACCGGCCAGCCAGTTGTCGATCTCGTCAAAGGCGGTGACGCTGACGGTTTCGGCATTGCGCAGCACGGCCTTGAGGTGGCCGAGCGCCATGGCCTCCTCCCAGCCTTCGAGCGGCGGCAGGGTCTCCTCGTCGTCCACCATGTCTGGCAGAAGCAGCCGATAGAGCGCCTGCTCGTGCGCCCATGCCGGCATGACCGCGTCCGAGGTCGGCTCCAGACCCAGCAGGACGGGGCGTTCGAACGGATCGCGCTTGACCGCGATGGCCTGCTCAGCCGGGGCCTGCGCGGCGACGAAGCCTGGCGTCACGTCAAGCTTCGGAACCGCCTCGCCGAGCTTGCGCGTCAGGCTGGGATCAACCTCGCCCTTCACTGCAGGGGCGGCATAGAGCCAGCTTGATTGTTCGGCCTCGGGAGCGGCCTCTCCGGCATCCCCGAGCGGCGTCACGCCCGCGAAAGGATCGAACTCCTCATCGGCAGGCGGTGCTGCCTGCATCTTCGCCCAGCGCAGGGCGCTGTCACGCGCCTCGCGCAGCCGGGCATAGCCATCGACGTCCTTGTCGACGTCCATGGCTTTCAGGCGCTCGGCATAGGCGCGCCGGATCGCCGCCACGTCCGGCGTCTTCGCGATCCCGAGGACGTTCCAGGCTTGAGTGGGTGTCATCCCTCTGGCGTCACAGCGGCGGGTTGGCTTCGAGCATGTCGAGAAGCTCTGTCAGCATCGCCGAGGCATCGGCAATGCGCCGCGGTTCCTGGCTGTCGAGCGCGGCCACGAACATGCGGGTGCGATCACCGATGACGGCGCGGACATCGCCCAGGAATTCCTCGTAGCACCGCTCGGCGCGGGCCAGCAGCGCCTGGTTGCCCGCCTCCTCGCGCGGGTGGTGCTTCAGCGCGGCCAGCGCCTGGCGCCGGGCATCGAGATCCTTCGCGGCCTTGCGGTCTTCCTCGTCGATGATGAGGAGGTTGTGCCTGGCGCCGGTCAGCGGCACTTCCACGTCCACCTCGAGCAGGCCCGAACTGTCGTAGGAGAAGCGCACATCGATCGAGACTTCGCCCGCAGGCTTCGCCGGGACCGGCACCTTGATCTGCCCGAGGTGGACGTTGCCCGAGACCTCGCGCGCCTCGCCCTGGTAGATCTTCACCTCGATCTGCTTCTGGTTGTCGCCCATCGTGCTGTAGATGCCAGAACGGCTGACCGGGACCGGGGTGTTGCGTTCGATGATCGGCGAGAACAGGCCCTGCTGGATCGTGCCGCGTGCCGAATGCTCAGCTGTCTCGATGCCCAGCGTAAACGGGCAGACGTCGGTGATGCGGATTTCCTCGAGCCCGCCGTCGCGCGCGATCAGCCCGCCCTGGATGGCCGCGCCGAGCGCCACCGCATGGTCGGGATGGACCGAGGAATTTGGGAAGCGTCCGAACAGGCGCGTGATCGCCTTGCGCACCACCGGCATGCGCGTGGCCCCGCCGACAAGCACGACTTCGCTCAAGGACGCGGCGTCGATCTGGCTGTCGCGCAGGGCGCGCACCACCGGATCGCGCAACCGGCGGATCAGCCCTTCGGCCTGGGCCTCGAATTCGCTCGTGGTGATCGTGGTGGAAAGCCGCTGGTCCTCGACCGTCACTGCAAATTCGGCTTCCTGCCCCTCGCTCAGCGCGCGCTTGGCACGTTCGGCGGCCTGCAGCAGCAGGGCCTGTGCGCGCGGTTCTTCCAGCTTGGCGAGCAGGCCGTCGGGATCGAGCCGCCCACGCACGGCCATCGCCAGAGCGGCATTGAAATCATCACCGCCCAGCCGGTTGTCCCCTGCCGAGGCGCGGACCTCGACGATGCCCTCGAACATCTCGACGATCGAGACGTCGAAAGTGCCTCCGCCCAGGTCGAACACCAGAAACGGCTCGCGCTCGGCCTTGTCCTGCAGGCCGAAGGCGAGCGCGGCGGCGGTTGGTTCGTTGATCAGGCGGCGTACGGTTAGGCCCGCCAGTTCACCGGCGCGGCGGGTCGCCTTGCGCTGGCGGTCGTTGAAATAGGCGGGCACGGTGATGACGGCTTCGGTGGGGCGGGTGCCGGTGCAGGCGGCCACATCGTCGCGCAGGGCCATGAGCACGAGCGCGGACAGGTCCTCGGCAGAGAACTCCTTCTTGCCCAGCTTCACCTTGCGGTCGGTGCCCATGAATCGCTTGAAACTGGTTGCGGTGGCCCCATCCTTGAGGCCCATCCTCTCCAGCGCGGCGGCTCCGACCAGCGTCGTGCCATCGGGCAGGACCGAAACGGCAGAAGGGGTGAGCAGCGCCCCGAGGGCATTCGGCACGAGCTTTGCCTCTCCGCCGTTCTCGTTTGCCTGCCACATGGCCACCGCACTGTTGGTGGTCCCCAGATCGATCCCGATGAGCATTCGTCTTCCTGCAGATATCAACCGGCGTGATGCGACAGGGCCCGCGCGGTTGGCAAGCGCAAAGCGCGCCGGGCAGCAGGCACGACGGGATGGACCGTGGATGCGCCGGGGCGAGGGGGCAGGGCGCGCCCCTGTCCGTTTTCTTTCCATGACAACGCCTTGAAAGGAGAAAAAGCCATGGGCCAACGCATGGATTGGAACTCGCGCGACCGCTGGCAGGACGAAGAGCGACGCCAGAGCCGCGATTATTCCGGCGAGTTCGCCCCGGAATTCAAACGGGATCGGTATGACCGCAGCGACCGCGACCGTGACCAGTGGGGTCGCTCCGGCTCGACCGGGGCTTCAACGCCGCTGGGCGATCCGCCAACCGGATGGATGGACCAGGACATGCGCGGCGATCGGCGTACCCACGATTGGGAAGTGGGCGACCGGCACTACACGGGGCAGGCCCGCGCCCCGCAGGGCCGCTCGCGCTGGCGCGATACGGCCAGCGGCAACGCCGCAAACACCGCCGATTATTTCACGGCAGAAGACTATGGCGAAGGCCGTCGTGCTTGGGGCGGGCCAGCCGGATACGGCGCCTATGGCACCGGCTCGGCCGGAGGTTACCCGTCATCCTACGGCTACAGCGGTCGCGGCGGTTACGGCGACCATGATCCCCGCGGCTTTTTCGACCGTGCCGTCGACGAGGTGCGCGGCTGGTTCGGCGCTGATGACGACCGGGACAATAGCCGACGAGGGGGCCAGCGCGAGAGCCATCGCGGAAAGGGCCCGGGCGACTACACGCGCTCGGACGAACGCATCCGCGAGGACGCCAACGATCGCCTGACCGACGACCATCACATTGATGCGCGCCAGATCACGGTGATGGTCACCGAAGGTGAAGTGACGCTGGCCGGCACGGTTGGCAGCCGCGCCGAAAAGCGCCGCGCGGAAGACGTCGTCGAGGACATCGGCGGGGTGAAGCACGTGCAAAACAACCTGCGCGTGAAGGCCGGCAGTGGTCTCGAAGGCCAGGGCGGCACGCTGGGCTGGGGCAACGGCGACCGTTCGGTCACGCCGGACGCCTGATCCCCACGGCAGCAAGGCGGGTGTCGACTTCGGCCATGAGCCGGTCGAGCCCGCCTTGGTCGGCGGACTCCGCGCGAACCACCAGCACATCCTCGGTGTTGGACGATCGCAGCAACCACCAGCCGTCGGCCGTGTCGACGCGTACGCCGTCGGTGTCGTTCACCTCGGCGCCATCCGTGCGGAGATTCTGCAATACCTCGGCCACCGCTGTGGCCTTCCGTTCGCGGGGTACGGCGAAGCGCAACTCGGGCGTCGTGACCATTTCGGGCATGGCATCGCGCATCTGCGTGACCGACTTGCCCAGCCTGACGGTTGCCGCGATCAGCCTGACGGCGGCATAGAGCGCATCGTCATATCCGAAGTAACGGTCGGCAAAGAACATGTGGCCGCTCATTTCCCCGGCCAGCGGGGCAAGTGTCTCCTTCATTTTGGACTTGATCGGCGAATGCCCGGTTTTCCACATCAGGGGCGTTCCGCCCAGCTCTGCAATGCGTGCAAACAGCGTTGAGCTGGCTTTCACATCGGCGATAATCGTGGATTTCGGGCGCTCGCGCAGGACTTCCTCGGCGTAGATCGCCAGGAGCTGGTCGGCCCAGAGCACGCGGCCCCGGCCGTCGACAGCCCCGATCCTGTCTCCATCCCCGTCGAATGCCAGTCCGAAGTCGAGGCTTCCCGCCGCGACAGCGCGGCGAAGATCGGTGAGATTGGCTTCCACAGTCGGATCAGGATGATGGTTGGGAAAATGGCCGTCCACGCTCGTGTGAAGAAGGACATGCCGACCGGGCAGCCGGGCGGTCAACGCCTCGATCAGGGGGCCGGCAGCGCCGTTGCCCGCGTCCCAGCCGATGGCGAGTCCTTGCAGCACATCCAGGCCGATGCCATCCAGCGCGCCGATCAGGCAATCGACGTAGGCGGCGGAAACGTCGGCGTCCTCGATGCGCCCGTTGCCGGAAGTCCACGCGCCTTCCTCGGCGATCCGCCCGAGATCGACTATGTCGCTCCCGAAGAACGCCGCACCTTCAAGTACCATCTTGAAGCCATTGTGATTGGCGGGATTGTGGCTGCCGGTTACCTGAACGCCGCCCTGCACCTCTGGGGCTAATCCGCCCGAACCCGGTGTTGCCGCGAAGTAGAGCATCGGGCTCGGCCCCAGTCCGATCCGAACAACGTCAACCCCGCTGGCGGTCAGTCCTTCGACCAGCGCATGTTCCAGCACCGGCGTGCTGATGCGCCCGTCGCAGCCGACCGCTACGCGGGCGCCGCCACGTGATCGTACCACCGAGCCAAAACTGCGCCCCACCGCGCGGGCATCGTCCGCACTCAGCGTTTCGCCGAAGACGCCGCGAATATCGTATTCGCGCAGGATCGAAGGGTGGAAGCGGTGCGCAGTCATCCAGTTGCTGCCTCGGCGACCCGATCAGGCCTCGCGCCGGTCGGCCAGCCGCGCCAGCAGCAGGTCGCGCGCGGCATTGGCCTCATGCACGGCTTCGTTGCTGCCGCCGCGATCGGGATGGACCTTCTGGAGCAGGCGGCGATGCGCCTCGATCACTTCGTCATATCCCGCCTGCGGCCCGATGCCGAGGAGGTTGCGCGCCCGCGCCTCGTTGGCGGCGCGTGGGTCTCCTTGCAAAAGCTCCCACGGCCAGCGCCCTGCCAGCAGCTTGCACGCAAGGCTGGCCAGGATCGCAAGCGTGAGCAGCTTGATCATCAGGCGGCGCTTTCCAGCTTCGGTTCGGGTGCGGTCTTGCCCGGCATCGGCAGGTTGAGGCCCGAGACCAGCGTGCGCAATTCCTGCCGTGCGACGAGGTGGCTCGTGCCCAGTTCGCCCAGGTGTCCCTTGTCGAGCAGGGTCAGCCCGCTCGGGAACAGTTCGCGATAGATCACGCGCTCCGAAAGGCCGCTCGCCACGCGGAAGCCGACGCGCTTGGACAGTTCGGTCAGCGCCTGGTCGATACGGCGCTGGTTGCGCGCTTCTGTATAGCCGGTGCGGTTGCGCACCACGACCCAGTCCATCTCGCGGCGCGCGTCCTTGATCGTTGCCATCGCCCGCTTCTTGCGCGCTTCCCAGATCAGCTCGGCATAGAACGACAGGCGGCGCACCTTGAAGGTTTCGGCATCGACCTGGCCGATCAGGTCGAAGTCGACGAAGCTGTCGTTGAGCGGGGTGACCAGCGAATCCGCCCGCGTCGCAACGTGGCGGGCCAGCACGTCGTCACGTCCGGGCGTGTCGAAGATGATGAAGTCGTGGTTTTGCGAAAGCCGCTCGGTCAGCGCGTCGAGCTCCTCGATGCTGTCCCCGCCATAGACCTCGAACGTCGCGGTCGGCAGCGTGATCTCGCGCCGGCGCATCGTCTCGGCACGGTTCTCGAAGTAGCGGTGCATCGTGCGCTGGCGGGCATCGAGGTCGATCGTCGCCACGCGAGCGCCCTGGTAGGCGAGGGCAACAGCGACGTGGACCGCCGTCGTCGACTTGCCGGTACCGCCCTTTTCATTGGCGAAGACGATGCGATGCGGGCCAAGGGACGAGGCGCTGGACAAGGCTGGTAACTCACGTGGTTGATACGCTGCACGGGCTTGCGAGAGGCGTCCGCCGCCCGTATCGCCCGTGGCATCTGACTTAGTGGAGTGGCTGCCAAGGTGCAAACGATCAACCGGCTGGAAGACCTGCGCAATGCGGTCGACGCGCTCAAAATCGGGGGAAAAACCGTGGCCTTCGTCCCCACCATGGGCGCGCTGCACGAAGGTCACCTGACGCTTGTGCGCGAAGCGCGCGCACGGGCCAGCCACGTGGTCGCCTCGATATTCGTCAATCCGCGCCAGTTCGGCCCGAACGAGGACCTCGATGCCTACCCGCGCCGGCTCGCCGCCGATGCCGCGCTGCTCGAAGCCGAAGGCGTCGCCGTGCTGTGGGCGCCCACGGTCGATCAGATGTATCCGCATGGCTATGCCACCAACATCTCGGTCTCGGGCGTCAGCGAGGTCGCCTGCGGCGCCGCACGCCCCGGCCATTTCGATGGTGTCGCCACAGTGGTGTGCAAGCTGTTCAACCAGGTTCGCCCGGACTTTGCCCTGTTCGGGGAGAAGGACTGGCAGCAACTGGCGATCATCCGCCGCATGGCGCGTGACCTTGATCTCACCCAGCCGCACGTTTCGAACATCATCGGGGTCGAGACCGTGCGCGAGGCAAGCGGCCTCGCCCTCAGCAGCCGCAACCAGTACCTGACGGAGCGGGAGCGCGAACAGGCGGCCGGCCTCTCGGCGGCGATGCGCCGCGCGATTTCGGCAATCGAGAGCGGCGCGTCGGTGCCGCAGGCGCTTGGCTCGCTCAACGCCGACATCATCGCCGCCGGATTCGCTTCGGTCGACTATGCCGACTTGCGCGATGCCGCCACGCTTGAGGCTATCGAAACCTTCACCGGGCAAAGCGCCCGCCTTCTTGTCGCCGCCCGCATCGGCGCGGCGCGTCTGATCGACAACATGGGAGTGGGCCCTAAATGAGTATCGCAATGACGCCGGTTGCACCGACCGCATCGTTCAAGGACAACCTCGCCCTGCTGCCCTCCATCGACGGCATTGCGCGTATCGATCTGCTCGACGCTTCGGGCACGGTCGTGGCGACGATCCCGAATGAAGCAGGCAAGCAAGGCTCGCTCAAGGTCTACAACTATCTTCAGCTCTGCTTCGGCAGGCTCGATGCCGCGGCTGCCGAGCACGGCCTTGCGATCTTCGCCGAGCACACGCCCGATGCACGGGCGCGTCCGGGCGCTCACCCCAATATCGACCGCCTGATCGACGTGATCGTAAAGGGAACTTCACTGACGATCAGGGCTGTCCCCCGAACTGCCTGAACGTCGTCAGAACTCCGACCAGTCGGTCTCCGGCTCCAGTTTCAAAGCCGCATTGCCGGTGCTTCGGTAAGGTGATGCGGCAACGGGGGCGGCGGGCGAGGGGGGCGCCGCCGCAGGGCGGATCGCGGCGACCTTATTCTGCCCTCCGGCGAACCGCTGCACCACGTCTGTCAGGTCGCTCGCCTCACGCGAAAGCGAGCGTGCCGCTGCCGTCGATTCTTCGACCATCGCCGCATTCTGCTGCGTCACGCGGTCAACGTCGGCGACAGTCCGGTTCACCGTGTCGAGGCTGTTCGCCTGTTCGCGGGCCGTGGCCGCGATCTGCGAGACAAGGTCGCTGATCTCGCTCACGCGATTGACGATGGCAACCAGAACCGATCCCGTCTGGCTGACGAGGCTGACGCCCGACGTCACCTGTTCGCCCGATTTCGAGATCAACGTGCGGATGTCGTGGGCCGCATCGGCTGACCGCTGTGCCAATCCGCGAACTTCGGTGGCGACGACGGCAAAGCCCTTGCCGGCATCGCCTGCGCGCGCTGCTTCGACACCGGCGTTAAGCGCCAGCAGGTTGGTCTGGAAGGCGATGCCCTCGATCAGGCCGACGATCGGCGCCTTCGTTCAAACCAGTCCAGCATTGCGACGCCTTTCCCTCCTGCGGGGATCAGCAGCGTGGCAAGTGTTGACGCGATAAACCCTGACGTGACCGCATCTAGCGGCCAACAGCGAAACAATGCTCGAAAGTGCATACGAGCGCTTACTGAGGGCAATGCCGATAAGGGTCCTCTCGCAGTGCGTTCAATGCACCGGCGGATCGACCGCGGGCACGGCCGCCACCGGCGCCACCGGTTCGCCACCGGTTCGCCCTCGGTCCGGGGCGGCAGCGCGTTCTCCGGCACGTCGTCGATCAGCATGTCTCGCGTCGGCACGTGTTCGAGGTTGCGGACGCGGACGGTGATCATGTCGCCATCGAGCGTCAGTTCGTTGAAGCTGGGCGGAGTGGAGCGGACGCGCTGGCTGAGCGTGCCCGCACCGATCATGCGCACCGGCCCGTTGGGTGTGGGGTGGATCAGGTCGAACGCATCGTGGACGTGGCCTGACAGCACGGCGAGGACATTGCGCCTCGCCAGCTCGGCCAGCGCATGGTTGCCGCCGCGAGTCAGCGCCTTGCCGCGGGTGCCGGCTTCGACCAGGGGGTGATGGCAGGCAACGATGGCGCGGGTGCCGGGCGGGAGCGCGTCGATCGCCGCCAACGTCTGCGCCAGCGCCGCCTTGCCCACAGTGCCTTTCGACCAGTTCAGGCGGAACTGCGCGCGCGCGGTTGTCTTGAGGGGCACGATCTTCGCGCCGGGAATCGGCAGTTCCCGCTCCAGCACGCCTTCGATCGAACGGAATCGGCGGTAGGGATCGATAAAGCGTTCGATCAGGTTGAAATAGGGCAGGTCGTGGTTGCCCACCTCGACCGTCACCGGCACGTCCAGCGCCTGGATCCAGTGGCAGGCGGCGGTGAATTCGCGGTGCCGTGCGCGCATCGTCAGATCGCCGGTGATGGCGACGGCATCGGGCTTTTCGCGCGCGATGCATTGCGCGACCCAATCGAGGGCGCGCCGGTCTTCAAGGCCGAAATGGATATCGCTGATGTGGAAGAGGCGGGTCATCGGGCAGGCTTGATCGTCGCTGGGCCCGCTGCGGTCAAGCACCGGGTGCGATAGTGCAAAGGAAGTCGAGCGCGAATTCCTCGCAGGTGACTTCCTCGCGCATGCCGCCTTCGCGCCGCTCGCCGTCGATCATCATGGCGATCGGGCCGTCGCTTTCGAGTGTTGCCGACGAACACTGGCCTAGTTCGTCGTGGGGGCCCTGCCGGAAATCGCGCTTCACCAGCATGGCAAAGCCTTGCGCGGCAAACTCGCCCCAGTCGGAAAAGTCGTATCCGTCCACTTCCATGCTGTCACCGTCCAGCGGTGCCATGCGCACGGCGCGATATCCTTCGGGCTGCGCTCCTGTCACGGGTGCGGATAGGCGGACGCCCGGCCCTTCGCGGGTTTCGCGCAGGGCCGTGGTGAAAGTCTCGGCGATGGTGGGCAGATCAAGATCGCGCACGCTTTCGCGCACGTCGGCCCACATCGCGCCGGGGCCGGCCAGCAGTTCGATGAGGGCGACGCCTTGGGAGGTGCGCAGCGCCTGCCGCCGCACGCGTCGCGCCGAGCCGAGCTTGCCGGTCACTTCCTCTGCCGGAACGTCGCCATGGAGAGACTTCGACAGGAGGTTCTGCGTGCCGCCGGGAAGGACGAGCAGCGCACCGCCCCAGCCTTCGAGTGCTGAGGCCGCGGTATTGATCGTGCCGTCGCCGGTGAAGACGGCAAGCGTCGCGATCCCCTCTGCTTCAAGATGCGCGCGCGTGGGCAGCTCCTCATCGGGAAAGCGGATGACCCGCGCCGGCGCGCACCCGGCGGCCGAGAGCGAGGCGACGAGATCATCGACCGCCGCGTCGCTGTTGCTGCCGCTTGCGGCGTTCGTCACGAGCCAGAGAGGAGAGAGCGTCATCACCGACAGAACCGGCAGCACGCGCGGCGGTTCCGCAGCGGCTGCTCTAAACGCGATCTGTCAGGATCAGCCAGGCCGAGAAGCTGTTGAGCATCGAATAGATGACGTAGGCGATCGGTCCGCTGACCACGCCTTCCGAGGCAAACAGCAGCGCGCCGAGCAACAGCAGGAACTCCAGCAGCAGGGTGAAGCGCCCGCCAGAGGCGTGGACCATCCACGGCAGGCGGGCAACCAGCGGGTGCCCGCTGTCCATCACGGCGCGGTGCAGCGCGAAGTTGCCGATGCCCAGAAGGAAGGTGATCAGAATCGCCATGGACTGGATGCGACCTTTAGGGAATCGCGCAGGGATTGTCACACCTGCAGTTCGTGGAGTGGACATTGCGTTTCGTCGGACGGGCTAAACACTTGTCGTTCGTAACGGAAAGCTGGTCGAGACGCGCAAGATTTCATCGACCACCGGGCGTAGCGAGAATGCATGCGGTGCACCCGATCAACAGGATCAGCCGCTGAAACGCCCCCCAAGGCCGGTCCCCCCGCCGGCTCCCGTGTCGAAGGAAGTTGCCATGTTTGCCAAGACCCTGTTCTCCGCCGGCCTCCTCGGCCTCGCTCTTGCCGCCAGCCAGCCTGCCTCTGCCGGCACGCGCTCGGTCGTCTATTCCGATCTCGATCTCACCACCAAGCAGGGCGAGGCCCAGCTCAACGCCCGCCTTCGCCAGGCCGCCAAGGACATCTGTGGCCTGAACAAGGCGGACCTGCCGACCAGCGAATGGGAATCGGCGCGCGATTGTTTTGCCCGCTCGATGGCCGATGCCCGCCGCGCCAAGGCCGAAGTGAAGGCGACCGCGCTGGCCGCTGCTCAGAAATCCAAGACTGATCTTGCTGTCCGCTGATCCCGGCAGCTTGCAAACCCGGCGGATCCAGTCCCCCACCGGGTCAAACTCAAGGGACCGTCGCTAGTCCGGCGGTCCCTTTTTCCTGATGGCCCGTCAGTTTGATGGCCGGTCGGCCCAAAGGTCAGTCAGCCAATTTCGCGAAGCGCGGCAGGCTTTGGTTCAGCTTCGATCTCGCCCCGATCACGCCAGGTCAGGTCATTCGGCGTCAGTTCGCGGCCATCGTGCGAAAGAATGCCGATCGGAGCGATCGGCCGTCCGTCGCGGCAATCGCAAAGCACTGGATTGGCGGGCGTGCCCAATTCCCACTTCTCGCCCCACTGGCGCAGCGCCAGCATGGCGGGTAGCAGGTCGAGACCCTTCGGCGTCAGGCGATATTCGATGCGGCGCCGGTCATCGGCGCAGTGCTCGCGCTTGAGAATGCCGGCCTCGACCAATCTTGACAGCCGGTTGGAAAGGATGTTGCGGGCGATGCCCAGCGCTTCGAGGAAATCCTCGAAATGGCGCACGCCGTTGAAAGCGGCGCGAAGGATCATGAAGGACCATCGCTCGCCCATGGCTTCGAGCGCAAGGGGCAGGCCGCATTGGGCGATTTCGCCAAGAGGTTCGCGAAGCTTTTCCATGTCGTCCTCTGCATAGCCCATGATCGTCGCCTATTTAAGTTTCTAGTTGCAACCTGAAACCTATCCTGATAGGTAGCGATTCGCAACGGAAATAGCATCCTCTCCAGAACCCTGCAATTTCCGTGGCCCTAACAAGGTTGTTTCAGGGGAAGAATGATGATCTCAGCAAATTCCAGCAGCGCTCTGCGCCAGCTCCTTCCGGCCGTCCTCGCGCTGGTCGGCACCACGCTCAGCTTCGCGGTAACCGCCAACACAGCCCGCGCCAACACCGGCGGCTCGTTCTATTCGGCCACGCTGACCCGTCCGATGGACGGTGCGCAGAAGGTCATTCAGAAGGGTGTCCTGTGGAAGTGCGAAGGCGCCGAATGCTCGGCCCCGCGCGATACATCTCGCCCGGTCATCGTCTGCGCCCGCCTTGCCCAGAAGGTCGGCCCCGTCGCGCGCTTCGCCACCCCGCAGGGCGATCTCGCCGCTGAGGACCTCGCCCGCTGCAACGAGGCAGCGGCCGGATAAGTCCAGCACCAGTCTCCAGCGCGCACTCCCTCTCGTTACCCTGCCGAGTGCGCAATCCCTGACCGTGAAGGTCACATGGGCCGTGAACAGCAAGTCTGTTCGCGGCCCCTTTTTTCGCTATGCTCGTGCCATGCGAATGCCTTCGAGAGTTAGCGCTCTGCTCGCCAGAGTTGCCCTTCTGCCCCTGACAGTTGGATTTGTGCCGGTGCAGGCCCAAGCCCAAGCCCAGGCCCAGGCAGCGCCGCAACTCACAGCTCAAAGCCGCGAGGATCTGCGCTGTTCGGCGGCCTTTGCCATTGTCGCGCTTGAACAATCGGGGGGCGATGCGCTGGAAGGCTGGCCGCCGCTGGCGGTGCGCGGCAAGACCTTCTTTGCCGATTCGGGCGAGCGCGCGATGAAGGAGGGTGCGCTGACCCGCGAGCAGGTGCGCGACCTGATCGCCGAGCAGGTTCAGGCGCTCCAGACCGCGCCCGATCCCGACAAGGCTCTGGCGGCGCTTGCCGAGCCTTGCCTCGCAAGGCTTGACGCCACCGTCCCGCCGCTGATCGCGCCGACCCTCAAGCAATGCGCCGCGATCCTCGGGCTTGCATACAACGAGGTCCATGCCCGCGAAGGGATGAGCACTTCGGCGCAGGATCTCAAGACACTGGAATCGGTGCTTTCATCGCGCGAACGCGAGGCGATCATCGCTGCCGGTGGCAGCGGCGACAACGCTGACCGCACGCTGGCGCAGGCGCGCGAGGCGATGGCGGCTGAGGCGGCGGACGGCAAGGGCGGGGTCGACAAGTACGACATCGCGCGCTGCTACGAGTTCGCCAAACCGCAGGAAAAATCGCACTATTGAGCGGGCGGGGCGGGCTTCCCATATTGGCGGCAAAGGAGATCTCCGCAATGTCCGACAAGATGAACCTGACCGACGCCGAGTGGCGCGAGCGTCTTTCGCCCGAGCAGTACCAGATCCTGCGTCAGGGGGGCACCGAGCGTGCGTTCACCGGGGCTTACGAGAAGAACAAGGCACCCGGCGAGTACCACTGCGCCGGTTGCGGAGCGCCGCTGTTCACTTCTGACACCAAGTACGACAGTGGTTCCGGCTGGCCGAGCTTCTACGCCCCGGTCGAGGCCGAGGCGGTCGAGGAAATCGTCGATCGCTCGCACGGGATGGTCCGCACCGAAGTGCGCTGCGCGCGCTGCGACGGGCACCTTGGCCATGTCTTCCCCGATGGCCCGAATCCCACCGGCCTGCGCTATTGCATGAACAGCGCTTCGCTGGATTTCACGCCGAAAGACTGAGTCGGAAAGCGCTCTGAACCGGCAGCATTGGCCGTTCGCCGATTTTGCGGTTAACCCTGCGTTACAACTGCCCTATGCAAAGGGCCGCAGATTTGCGTGGACGGCCTGCGCCGATGCCGGAACGAGGCCGAGAATGAGGGAAGCGGTACAAGACTGATGGCCAGACGGGACATTTCCCGCCGCCCCGAGGGCGGCAGGTCGGAGCCGCAACCCAAGAGCAGATCGATGCTGGGCCGATGGGTTCGGCGGTTGCTTGCCTGGGGTGCCGGCTTTGCGCTGCTGGGCACGATCGGGCTGGTGGTGGCCGTTGCCGTCACGGTGCGCTCGCTGCCCGGCTATGGCGAACTGAAATCGAGCCAGACCGGCCAGATGATCGTGGTGCGTGCCGCCGACGGCTCCGAGATCGTGACCCTGGGGCCAAGCTACGGCAAGTGGATCCCTTACGAGCGCATCCCGCAGGACATGAAGGATGCGATGATCTCGGTCGAGGACCGGCGTTATCGCAGCCACTGGGGCGTGGACCCCATCGGCATCGTCCGTTCGCTGATGGTGCGCGTGGAAAGCGGCACATGGAAGCAGGGCGGCTCGACGATCACGCAGCAGCTTGCCCGCAACATCTTCCTCAACAACACCAAGACCTTCGGCCGCAAGGCGCGCGAATGGGTGCTGGCGCTGGCGCTCGAACAGAAGTTCTCGAAAGACCAGATCCTCGAGCTGTACCTCAACAAGGTCTACTTCGGCGGCGGTGCCTATGGCATCGACAGCGCCGCACGCAAGTTCTTCGGCCATTCGGGCGAGGAAATCACGCTGCCGGAGGCGGCGATCATCGCCGGGTTGGTCAAGGCGCCGTCACGATATTCGCCAACGGCCGATGCCGAGGCCGCCGTGGGCCGCGCTGGCGTGGTTCTGCAGACGATGCAGAGCGCGGGCGTGCTGACCGCGCAGGAAGCGCAGAGCGTGGACCTGAAGGCCGTCAAGATGGTCTCGGACAGCGCAGGCCAGAACTCTGCACGCTATTTCACCGACTGGGCGCTGCCGCAGCTCGACCTGATCCTGCCGGAGAACGACAAGCCGATCGAAGTGTGGACCACGCTCGATCCGATCGCGCAGAAGGCCGCGACCAGCGCAGTGGCCGGATTTGCGCCGAAGGGCGCGCAGGGCGCACTTGTTTCCCTTGATCGCGACGGTGCGGTTCTCGCCATGGTCGGCGGCACGGACTATGTAACCTCGAATTACAACCGCGCAGTCAACGCCGTCCGCCAGCCCGGTTCGGCGTGGAAGCTGTTTGTCTATCTCTCGGCGCTCGAGGCGGGATACACGCCGGATGACCGCGTGGTCGACGAGCCGGTGACGATCGATGGCTGGACCCCGCGCAACGACGGCAATCGCTATGCGGGCGAGATCGACCTGCGCACAGCCTTTGCCTATTCCAAGAACACCGTGGCGGCACAGCTGGGCAATGAAGTGGGCTTCGGCACGGTTGCCAACATGGCGCGCCGCTTTGGCATCACCACGCCGATCAACACGCTGCCTTCGATGGTCCTGGGTTCGTCCGAGGCGCGCGTGATCGACATGGTGCGCGCTTTCGCCTCGGTGCAGGCAAAGGGCATGTCGATCACGCCATACGGCATCCGCAAGGTGACGACGACCGACGGCGAAGTGCTCTACACGCACCGCACGGAGACCGCCCAGCAGCTCGTCCCGCCCTATGTCGCTGCCGCGATGACCGACCTGATGCAGACCGCGGTCAATATCGGCACAGGCCGCGCTGCGCAGATCGGCAGGCCGGTTGCCGGCAAGACCGGCACGACATCGTCGAACAAGGACGGCTGGTTCCTGGGCTTTTCGAGCGGTATCACCACCGGCGTGTGGATGGGGCGCGACGATGCCAAGGCCGTGCCCGGCCTGCAGGGCGGCGCCGCACCGGCGCGCGCCTTCGCGGCCTACATGAAGGTCGCCACGCGCAAGCGCCCGGTCGAACAGTTCGACACTGAACTCAAGCTGCCGGAATGGCAGCTCGAACCCGATGATGAGGCGATGCAGGGCAACCCTGACGACTACTTCTATGTCGACGAGCAGGGCAACCTGGTCGATCCGTCGCGCCGGCGTGGTGATGACGGTGCAATTGATCCCAATGCACCACCCGAGGGCATACCGCCGGAGGTTCCGCAGGCCGCGAACGACGATTTCCTCAACCGCGCCACTGGTCGGCGCGACGGCAACGACCCTGCAGCGGCAGGCGCGAGGCCCCGTCCGACCAATACTCCGCGCCCTGTTCCTCAGCCATGAGCATGCCCAGCAGGAATTCTCGAGCCTGAACCTTTCTGCGGTTCGGGCGTTTGCCTGATCGAGAGGGAAGGCTGCGGGCCTTCCGCCAATCAGGAGACGTGTAATGAGCCTGCTGCAATGGGCCGTCGCAGGAGCGGCGGGATATGCTATCTGGCGCGTGGCGCAGAAGAATCGCGAGGAACAGGCACCGGCCGCTTTCGCGCAAGGCGAGGAGTCGGGCGGCAACTTTGCCAAGGTGCGCAGTGCCGGCACCGAGGGCATGCGATCGGACCCCAAGCGCTGGGACAAGGTCGACCAGGCCTCGGACGAGAGCTTTCCGGCGAGCGATCCGCCGGCAACCTATTGATCGGCGTGCCCAAGCGCTTTGGTGACGGCCGGAGGGTACTCCGGCCGTTGCTGTATGGGGGACGGTTATTTGACGACGTCTGCCTCGTGCCACACGACCGCCTGTGCCACCTTGATGCAATCCATCCCGCCGTCATAGGTCATCGCGGGTGAGCCATAGAGCCGCCAGCCTTGCGCCAGCGCCTCGGATACCCGCTCGCAGAAGGCGCGGTCGTCCTTGCCGGTCAGCAGGCGGTAGACAGGGCGGTCATCGGGGGTCTGGTACATCATGTTCCTCGGCAGTCGATATGCCAGCAGAACAGCGCGCCGTCCTCCGCGTCAAGCCGTTCGGCCATCTGAACGAAGCCGTTGCGCTCAAGCACCCGCTGCGAGGCGATATTGTCGGTGCGCGTTTCGGCATAAAGCGCATCAACGCGCGGGTCCGATCTGGCCCAGTCGACCAGCGCCTTCAGCGCTGCCGATGCGTGACCCCGCCCCTGCGATCCTGGTGCCACGCCATAACCGATCTGCAGCCGGCGCTCCTCGAGCACCGACGTGACCGACATCAGGCCAACGAGTTCGTCATCTGACACGACAAGCCACGCCGGGGGCGAGAAAATCTCGCCAACAGCCTCGGCCAACCCTGCCAGCATTGCCAGTACTTCGGGTTCCGCCACCGGCGTATGCGGCAGGACTATCGCCTGCTCTGGCGGCTGCCCCTCAAGCAGACGCGCGAAGTGCGTCGGCGTTGCCGGGACGAGCCGGACGGTCACAGAATGTACTTCGACAGGTCTGCATTGCCGGCAAGGTTCGCCAGCTTCTCGGCGACATAGGCCTCGTCCACCGTCACCGTCTCGCCGGTGCGGTCCTCGGCATCGAAGCTCACTTCCTCGAGCAGCTTTTCCATCACCGTCTGCAGGCGGCGGGCGCCGATGTTCTCGACGCTTTCGTTCACCTGTGCCGCCGTGCGGGCAATGGCGCGGATGGATTCCGGCGTGAAGTCGAGCGTGACGTTTTCGGTTGCGATCAGCGCACGGTACTGTTCGACGAGGTTTGCGCGCGTTTCCGAAAGAATGCGCACGAAGTCGTCTTCGCTGAGCGCCTTGAGTTCGACGCGGATCGGCAAGCGGCCCTGAAGTTCCGGCAACATGTCGGAGGGCTTGGCCACGTGGAACGCGCCCGAGGCGATGAACAGGACGTGGTCCGTCTTCATCGGGCCGTACTTGGTGGCAACCGTCGTGCCCTCGATCAGCGGCAGCAGATCGCGCTGCACGCCTTCGCGGCTGACCGATCCGCCACGCACATCGGACACGGCAATCTTGTCGATTTCGTCAAGGAAGACGATGCCGTTGGTCTCGGCATTGCGGATCGCCTCGCGCGCCACGTCGTCCTGGTCCATGCGCTTTTCAGCCTCTTCGTCGACCAGCTTGTCCCAGGCGTCGGCGACGCGCATCTTGCGGCGCTTGAGCGCCTGCTTGCCGAACGCCTTGCCCATCATGTCCGACAGGTTGATCATGCCGATGCCGCCGGGCATGCCGGGAATCTCCATGGGAGCGGACGGTGTATCCTCGACCTCGATCTCGACCTCGACGTCGTTCATCGAGCCATCGGCCAGCCTTGCCTTGAAGCTTTCGCGCGTTGCTTCGCTGGCACCATCGCCGACCAGCGCCTTGAGCAGGCGGTCCATCGCGGCCTTGCTGGCAGCGTCTCGCACCGCATCGCGGCGGCGCTCCTTCTCGAGGCGGATCGCCTCTTCCACGAGATCGCGGGCAATCTGTTCAACGTCGCGGCCGACATAGCCGACCTCGGTGAACTTGGTGGCTTCCACCTTCACGAACGGCGCATCGGCAAGCTTGGCCAGCCGGCGGCTGATCTCGGTCTTGCCGCAGCCCGTGGGCCCGATCATCAGGATGTTCTTCGGGCTGACTTCGTCGCGCAGGTCGGCGGACAGGCGCTGGCGACGCCAGCGGTTGCGCAGCGCGACTGCAACGGCCTTCTTGGCATCGGTCTGGCCGACGATGTGTTCGTCCAGCGCGCGGACAATGGCCTTGGGGGTAAGGGAGTCGTTCATCAGATTTCCTCGACCGTCACGCGGTCGTTGGTGAAGACGCAGACTTCGGCGGCGACCTGCATGGCGCGGCGCGCGATCTTTTCGGCGTCGTCTTCGTAGTCGGTCAGGGCGCGGGCAGCGGCGAGCGCATAGTTGCCGCCCGAACCGATTGCGGCGATTCCGCCTTCCGGTTCAAGCACATCGCCATTCCCGGTAAGGATCAGCATCGTCTCGGCATCGGCCACGATCATCAGTGCTTCGAGATTGCGCAGGTACTTGTCGGTGCGCCAGTCCTTGGCGAGTTCGACCGCGGCGCGCATCAGCTGGCCGCGATGCTGTTCGAGCTTGCGCTCCAGCCGTTCGAACAGGGTGAAGGCATCGGCCGTCGCGCCTGCAAATCCGGCAATCACCTTGCCATCTCCGATGCGGCGCACCTTGCGGGCATTCGGCTTCATCACCGTGTTGCCCATGGAAACCTGGCCGTCCCCTGCGATGACGGTGCGGCCGTTCTTCTTCACCCCGATGATGGTGGTGCCGTGCCACTGGATAAGGCCGTGGCTCGCCCTGCTGTCGTCCATCGCCGCGATATGAGGAGCGCGGCGGCGAATTCAAGCGCCCGAGCCTCAGCTGCCGTTGGGACCGGTGCCGGTCGGTGCGCCACCACCGGCGCCGCCCGGAATCGCGCCGACCGCGCCGATGTTGCCGAACAGATCCTGGAAGAAGCTGCGGTCGCGCCCGAGGGTCGGCGTCTTGTCGCTTTCGGGCGAAAGGCGGACGACCTTCTCCATCCCCTGCCGGCCCATCGAGCTGACATTGCCGCGGGCGTCGAAATCGACGACGATGACGCTCTGGTCCGACGTCTGCGGACGGGTGAACGGGCGCTGCCTGGTGTTCTGCGCAACGTAATACCACGTCTGCCGACCGAACTGGCTGGTGAAGGTCGGGCGGCCCAGTGTGCGTTCGACCGAGAGCTTGTTGTCGACGCCAGGCTGGACCGAGGCGACCAGTGCCTCGTCGATGATGTAGCCGCGATGGTCCTTGATGCTGGCACAGCCGGACGCGGCCACGCCGAGGGCGAGCACCGCCGCACCCTGCACCATCAGCCGCATGTTCCGCATTCGCAAACTCCGCTCTTCACTTATCGCCGTCATGCCCGTTTGCATCGGGAATGCACAGCCTATATCGCCGAGATCAATTGGGCGACCCTTAGGGTCCAATCTGGATTACCGCAATGCCGCCCGCAAGCAGCCTGCTGGACGGCCGAGATTTAATCGCCCCTGAACGGGCGGAATGCCAAGGAATGCCGTGATGTCGCTTCTTACCAAGCTGTTCGGACGCAAGCAGGATGATCGCGCGGTCGCGCGGCCCTTGTGGCACCGCACTGTCGAGATCGCGCGCGAGAAGGAATGGTACCGCGATTGTGGCGTCGCCGACACGGTGGGCGGGCGATTCGACATGATCACGCTGATCCTGTCGGTCGTGTTGATCCGCATGGAGCGTGACGCGGAACTCGTCGAGCCTTCGGTGCGGCTTACCGAACTGTTCGTCGAGGACATGGACGGACAGCTGCGCGAGAGCGGCGTGGGCGACGTGATCGTGGGCAAGCGCGTAGGCCAGCTGATGAGCGTGCTGGGCGGGCGCCTTGGTGCCTATCGCGAGGCGCTGGCGGCGCGGGACGAGGCGCTGATGGCCGAAGCGATCAGCCGCAACGTGACCTTGCACGATGGCACCGATCCGCTGCTGCTGACGCGGCGCGTGCGCGCTTTCGCCGCCGGGCTGGACCTCGTCCCCGCATTCCGCGTTCTCGATGCGGAGATCGGAAAATGACCATGAATTCAGAGTTCTCGCGCATCGTCGATCTGCGTCAGATTGGCGACGAGCCGGTGGTGCTGGAGCCGACCGAGGCGGAGCGCAAGCGTCTGGCGGCGCGTTTCCAACTCTCCGAGGTGAAAGCCATGCAGGCGACCATCTCTCTGAGGCAGGAGGGGGACTCCGTGGAGGCAAGAGGCCATCTCGCCGCCTCCATCGTGCAGGCCTGCGCGATCTCGGGCGAGGACTTCCCGGTGACGATCAGCGAACCCATCTCGCTGCGCTTCGTCCCACCCGGCGCGGCCCATGATCCCGACGAGGAGATCGAGATTACCGCCGACGATTGCGACGAGATCGAATACGAAGGCACCAGCTTCGATCTGGGCGAGGCCGTGGCGCAGAGCCTGGCATTGGCGATCGATCCCTTTGCCGAAGGACCCGATGCCGACAAGGCGCGCGCCGAGCACAATCTCGGCGGCGACGTTGCCACCGGCCCCTTCGCCGCGCTGGCCGCACTGAAGAAGGACTGAGCGTTTGGCTGGACCTCCGGGGCGCGGTCGGGACCTGACGAGCGGGCCGATCCTCAAGACGCTGGTGCTGTTCTCGGCGCCGACGCTGGCATCCAACATCCTGCAATCGCTCAACGGCTCGATCAATTCGATCTGGGTGGGGCGGATGCTGGGCGAGGGTGCGCTGGCGGCGACTGCCAATGCCAACGTGGTGATGTTCCTCGTCTTTGCCGCAGCGTTCGGCTTCGGCATGGCGGCCACCGTCAAGATCGGGCAGGCCTTCGGCGCGCGCGACGTGCTGGCGGCGCGGCGGACGTTCGGCTCGGCGGTGGGCTTTTGCGTGCTGCTGTCGCTGGTTGTCGGCACGCTGGGCTGGCTCTTTGCGCCCGAACTGCTGACGGCGATGGCCGCGCCGGGCGAGACCTATTCCTATGCGCTGACCTACCTGCGGGTGATCTTCATCGCCATGCCAGCCTCGATGATCACGGTCATGCTGGGCATGGGCCTGCGAGGCGGGGGCGATGCGGCGACGCCGTTGAAGTTCATGGTCCTGTCTTCGGTGCTCGACGTCGCGCTCAATCCTTTGCTGATCGGCGGTTTCGGGCCGATCCCGGCCATGGGCATCGCCGGAGCGGCTCTGGCGACGGCGATTGCCTCGTTCGTGTCGATGGCGGGCATCGTCGCCTATGTCTACGTCAAGGACCTGCCGTTGCGGCTGCGGGGGCCGGAGCTCAAATGGCTGTGGCCGCGCCGGGACGAACTCGGCTACATCCTGACCAAGGGCCTGCCGATGGGCGCGCAGATGCTGGTTATCTCGGCGGCGGGCATCATCGTGATCGGTCTGGTCAATCGCGAGGGCCTGCTGGTCAGCGCCGCCTATGGCGCGGCGCTGCAGTTGTGGACCTATCTTCAGATGCCGGCGATGGCGATTTCCGCTGCGGTCAGCGCCATGGCCGCGCAGGCGATCGGCGCGGGCCTGGACGAGCGGCTCCACCGCATCTCGCGTGCGGGGGTCATGCTGAACCTTACGGTGACCGGAGCACTATGTGCATTGATCCTGCTGTTCGACCGGCCGGCGCTGGAGCTGTTCCTGGGCGCGGCAAGCCCTGCGGTGGATGAGGCGCGTCATATCCAGTTCCTGGCCAGCTGGAGCTATGTCCTGTTCGGAATCACGATGGTGCTGTTTGGCACGATGCGCGCAGGCGGGGTGGTCTGGACGCCGCTGATCATCCTGTCGATCGCCATGTATCCCGTGCGCCTGGGCTTCTATTACGCCTTCTACCCGAGCCTTGGCGCGGATGCCCTGTGGCTGGCATTCCCGGTCAGTTCCGCAGTTGCCGTGGCGCTCTCGGTCCATGCCTATCGCCAGCCACAATGGCGGGATCGCGCACGCGCTGTGCCGGACGAGGAGTGCGAGGAGGAAACCCATGCCGACGCGGACCCCGCCGGACGCATGGCGCCGAGTCTTTAGGGTCCTGACCTTTGGGGCCCGTCAGCGGCTCTGGGCGCGCCAGCGCTGGACCGTGCGTTCGACCGCGCGGTCTTCGCCGCCGCTCTTGCTCCACAGCTCGTAGAACGAGGGGTCATTCGAGGCGGGGCGCTTGATCGCCTCGAGCTCGTCGAACGAGACGCGCATCGGGATCGAGACGCCTTCGCCTGAAATGATGCATTCGCGGTTGCGCAGCGCAGGAATCGTATCGACGAAGCCGCGCGCGCCTTCGGGCATGGCCGCCTTGACGAAGGCCTGGTCGCGCTCGTTGTTGAGGCGCATGGCGATGATCGTGCCGCACTGCGAAAGCACGCCTTCGGCAAGGTCTGACGGACGCTGGGTAATCAAGCCCAGCGAGACGCCGTACTTGCGGCCTTCCTTGGCAATGCGCGAGAGGATGCGGCCGACCGAAGAGCCGTCCGAGTTCTTCTCGCTCGGCACGTAGCGGTGGGCTTCTTCGCAGACCAGCAGAACGGGCCGCGTCTCTTCGTCGCGTGCCCAGATGGCATAGTCGAACACGAGGCGGCTGAGCACGGCGACGACGGTGGAAGTGATTTCCGATGGAACGCCCGAAACATCGATGATCGAGATCGGCTTGCCGTTGGCCGGCATGCGGAAGATCTTCGAGATGAACTCGGCCATCGTGTCGCCCACCAGCATGCCGGAGAACATGAACTGGTAGCGCGGGTCGCTGCGGATTTCCTCGATCTTGGTCTTGAGACGCATGTAGGGGATCGAGTTGGTGCCCTTGTCGAGGCGGCCCATCTCGTTCTGCAGGATGATCATCAGGTCCGACAGCAGATAGGGGATCGGCGAATCGACCGTGATCTTGCCGATCTGTTCGGCAAGGCGGTTCTTCATGCGCGCCGCCAGCAGGCACTTGGCCAGGATGTCCTCGTCAATCTGGCGATCCGTGCCCGACGAGGTGATGAGGATTTCGCAGTGTTCCTCGAAGTTCATCAGCCAGTAGGGCATCTGCAGGTTCGACACGTCGAGCAGTTGCCCGGTGACGCGAAACGCGCTGGAATATTCTCCGTGCGGATCGATCATCACGATGTGGCCCGAAGGCGCCATCTCGCAGATGCGGTGGAGGATCAGCGCGGCAGCGGTCGACTTGCCGGTGCCGGTCGAACCGAGCAGCGCGAAGTGCTTGCCAAGCAGGGCATCGACATAGAGCCCGGCGCGGATATCGCGCGTAGGGAAGACGGTGCCGATCGAGATGTTGGTCCGGCCATCGCTGGCATAGATCTGGCGCAGGTCGTTGCTGGTGGCAGGATAGACCAGTGCGCCGGGGACAGGATAACGGGTAACGCCGCGGCGGAAGCCGTAGATCTTGCCGGTCAGGCGCTCTTCCTCGCCCTCGCCAAGGAAATCGATCTGGGCGACCACGCCGCCATCGACGGTGGTATCCTGCCGCTGCGTGCGCACGCTGGCGAGGAGCCAGGAATTGCCGACGCGAATCTTGATCTGGCTGCCGACCTTGCCCGACATCGACACCGAGGGATCGAGGTCTGCCGAGCACTGCTCGAGGCGGGCGAGATCAAGCGCGATGGCCGAGCTTGAGCCGGCAACATCGCGCACGAAGCCGATAGGGTGGCGCGCGTTCTCCGACCCAAGGGCATTCTGGGGTGCCGCCAGAATGGCCGATGCCGATCCGGCCTCTTCCAGGTTGGCGGCAGGCGCCATGAATCCCTGCATCCCCATTTCGGACATTGCGCAAAACCCTTTGGCCATTGTCGGCTGTGGGTCTGGGACTATCCGTTTCGGGTTAAGATCGGCTAAACCAACGAAAGGCAGTTGCGGCCTTAGGGTCAGGACCCTAACTTCGGGCAAAGAGCCGGCCTGCGATCCAGCCCATGGCGACCGAGACAATGACCGCAAACAGGCCGTAGAGCCATCCATTGCGATCGGCGGCGACAGCGACGAAGCGCTCGAACCCTTCCTTCTTCACCTCGATCCGGGTGATCGCCGAAGCCACGACCTTGCCCCCGCGGATGGCGAAGGTTTCGGCGGTGTAAGTGCCGGTCTGCACGCTGGATGGCAGACTGATCCGGGCCTGATAGAGCACCTGACCGCTGATCTTCACGCTGCCCTGATCCTCGCGGTAGAGGCCCTGCCGACGCATCAGATCGACCAGCCCCTCGGAAAAGCGCTGCTGTTCACGCGGTTCGATAACGCCAATCGGCGAAAGCTGGAGCCACTTGAGGCCGAGTTCGTAGATCGCCGCTGTCTTGTCATCCACGATCTTCGCGATCGGGCGGGAGGAGGCGATGGCGAAGTAGCTGGGCGCCGAGCGGAATTCGAGCGAATCGGCATTGATCCACATGCCCGCGATCTTCTGCTTTTCGCGCAGGACGATCGACTGGACCGGGCCTTCGAGGACGACGACGATATCGTAATCCTGCGCGGCGCGGCTGCCTTCGGGGCTGAGAATCGCGCCGAACAGGAGCAGGTCGGCCCCGGTAAAGCCCTGGCGGACCTGGATTTCGTGCTGCGAGATTTCGGGCACGAGAATCGGATCGCGCGCACCCAGGAGGAGCAGGCAGGCGGCAAGAGCGGCGCGGCGCATCTGCACGCGGCCTCTCACAGCGGAACCACCGTGTAGATCTCGTCCGGGCGATAGCCGAGCCCGAGCGCCATGCGCAGTGCTACCGCAAGGACGATCACCGCAAGGATCAGGCGGAGCTGTTCGGGCTTCACCTTCTGGGCAAAGTGGGTGCCGATCTGCGCGCCGGTGACCGAACCGACCAGCAGCAGCCCGGCCAGCACGATGTCGACCGCACGCGTGGTGAGCGCATGCATCATCGTGGTGACCATGGTGACGAACAGGATCTGGAACAGCGACGTTCCGACCACTACGTTCACGCCCATGCCGAGGATGTAAAGCATCGCCGGCACGAGGATGAAGCCGCCGCCAATGCCCATGAGCATGGTGAGAATGCCGGTGGCAATGCCGAGCAACAGCGGCGCCAGCGGCGAGATATAAAGGCCCGAGCGGTAGAAGCGCCACCGCAGCGGCAGGCTGGCGACAAGCGGATGGTGGCGGCGCTTGCGGGCAGGCAGCGGCTGGCCAGTCTTCTGCGCGCGCAGGGCGGTGATGCTTTCGTGCGCCATCAACCCGCCGATGCCGCCAAGCATCAGCACGTAGAGGATGTTGATCACCGTATCGATCTGGCCGAGCGACTGCAGCAGGCGGAACAGCAGCGAGCCAAGCCCGGTGCCGATCACCCCGCCCGCCACCAGCACTGCGCCGATGTGATAATCGATCCCGCCCCGCCGGGCCTGGGCGAACGCGCCGGAAACGCTGGCGCCGGTCACCTGGCTGGCAGCCGATGCGGCGGCGACGGTGGGGGGCACGCCATAGAAGATCAGCAACGGCGTGGTCAGAAACCCGCCGCCGACGCCGAACATGCCCGAAAGCAGCCCGGTCAGCGCGCCGAGGCCGACGATGACCAGCCCGTTGACCGACAGGTTCGCGATGGGGAGATAGACGTCCATTGCCGTGTCAACGCTAGGCCGGGCGGTGCGTGCCAGCAACCCCGCCGAGCCGGTTTGCGGCCAAAAAACTGTGGCTCAGAAGGCGGAGGTGACCGTCATGGTCGGGCCGCTGCCGGGCCGGGCGTTTCCGGCGATGCGGAAGCGCCAGTCGAGCGCGACGCGGGTCGGTCCGACAAGCTGCCCGCCTTCGAGCCGGAAGGCCACGCGCGGGCCCACATCAAGCCGCACGGCTCCTTCCTGCCCGCCTGACCACATGCCGACCCCGGCGCGCAGATCGCCATTGCGCGAAACGACGCGCCGGACCGGATGATCGAGCAGCGCCTGCGCATCGAAGAAGGCGGTGGCGCCCTTGCCACCGGCGTAACCGGCCTGCCCATAAGCCTCGAGCCGGAAGCCGTGCGGCAGGCGCTGCCAGGGCAGTTCGGTGATCAGTGTGGCGACCGGGCGCACCTGCATCGACGAGCGGGTGGTATCCTGAAGGCGCGCTTCGACGAGGGCGCGGACAGGCAGGCGGCCGACCGGGCGGATGCCGAGGCCCAGCGCGACCTCCTTGTCCTTGCCGGGGGCGTTGATGGCGAGCGAGGTGCGCAGATAGCCATAGGAATCCTGCGGCTCGCCCTTGCCGAAGCGGTAGCGGACGATGGCACCTGCCTGGCTGGCACCATACGACGCCGCACCGGGGGCCTGCGCCGCCGAACCGCTGCCGGCGCGCATCAGCAGCCAGTTCTCGCCGCTCCAGCGCGGATCGTCCTTGGGCACGAGAGGCTCGTAGAATTCCTGCGGATCGGCGGGTTGGCTTCGGGCTGGGGCGACGACGGCGGTGCGGGGCGGCAATGGTGCGAGCAGGGGGTGTCGAGGCAGGAACAACGGGACAGGCGCGGGGGACGGGAGCGATGGTCCTTGTGGCGACGCAGCAGCCGGCCGGACGGAAGCTGGCTGCGGGGAGATGCTTGTCATGGGTGGATGAGGGCGGGCACGGTGGGTGGGCAGCACCTGACGGGCATGCAAGGGCTGGCGCGGCAATGGCGGTGCGCTGGCGGTGATAGTGGGCGGTTCAGTCAGGGCATCGTGCCGCAGGGTCAAGGCGCGACCGGCGATCCAGCCGACAAGCACGAGGGCGAGCGCGAGCAGGGGCTGGCCCCGCCGCGTCGCCGCGGGACCTGCCATCATGCCGCAACCGGCAAAGGCCGCTGCTGCGGATCCGCGTCAAGCTTGGGAGCCTGGCTGACGTGGACGTGATGGACCGTGTGTTCCCAGCGCAGAACGCCGCCTGCCAGCACCCGCACGTAGGCAGTTATGGCGCGACGCGCGGCGAGGACGGCGATGATGTTGCCCACGGGAAACCGGAACACTGCGCGCACGGCTTCGGCGGGGCCGTACTCGCGCCCTGTGAAGAGCGCGCGCATCATCAGCCGCCAGATCAGGCTGGCGAGGTTGAAGGCAAGCAGGCCGCTGAGCAGCGGGCCATCCTCGACCGGGACAGCCAGGCCCGCAGCTTTTGCGAGCACGACCACTGGCCACAGCATGATCAGGAGATATGCGGCGGCCAGGACGAGCGCTACCAGCGGCCCGCGGCGATCGCGCAGACGCATCCAGATATCGCCGGGCGCGCATTTCCAGCCCAGTCGGTCCCAGCCCTGAAAGGCGATCCCGTGGACCCAGCGCGTCTTCTGCCGGACCGAGGCGACGAGATCTGCCGGAAAGAACTCCCGCGTGGCGACGAGCGCGCCAGAGCTGTCGCGCACGCGCAGGAATGCAGACCGCCCGCCGGTCTGATGGACGAGGAGACCGCTTTCGTAATCCTCGGTCAGGCATTCGGCGGCAAAAGGCTCGGTGCTGGAGCGGGCGATGAGGATGCGGTCAATCGCGCGGCGCGAAAAGGCGCATCCCACCCCTGCCGATGGCAGGGCAGCGCCGATGTGGTGTCGGACCACCATGTCGCGCGCGTGAGCCTCGGCAAATTCGTCGCAGTAGTGGCCCGCGATCCAGGGACTTGCGCGTTGTGGTTCCGGGCGGACAGGGAGTTGCACGAAATCCGCCTGATCGAGCGCGCGGTCCATCAGCGTGAGCGCGGCGGGGTGGACCATGTCCTCGGCATCGTGGAGTATCAGCGCGCGCACGCGCTGGGCGCTGCGCCGTTCATCCTCGCAGATCGCACGATAGATGCGATTGAGGCAGTCGGCCTTCGTCGTCGGGCCATCACGATCATGGATGATGACCCGCAGGCGAGGATCGGGCGCCAGCGCGACAAGCACGGAAATGGTGGCCAGGTCATTGCGATAGCAGCCGACGTAGAGGCGAAAGTTGCGCTGCGGCCAGCTTTGCAGGGTATGGCGCACCATCGGCCCGATCACGCGCGATTCCAGCCATGCGGGAACCAGAACCACGGCAAGGCCATTGAGTTCGGCATTGCAGGGGTGCGAGAGGCGCGGGGTGCGCAGCTTGCCGGTCAGGCGCAGGCGCAGCCACGCGAGGTCCACGGCCAGTTCGTCGATCGCGAAGAGCGCAAACCAGATTGCGGCAAACAGCAGCAATTCGTGCTCGACAACCGCGAGCCATTGCAGCGCGGGATAGGTCGGCCATGGTGACAAGAGCTTGCCCCTGTTTGACGTGCCAGACCCCCGTCGGCACAAGGGAATGCTAGGCCCAAGGCCTGAGTTTCGTGAACACGGGATGATTCGAGAATGGCAGGAAATTCAGGGCGCAAGCGGGCTTTGCACAAGCTGACGCACAGCGAGGCAGCGCCGGGCATAGTTCTGATGACCTGTGCTGCGATTGCCCTTGTCCTGGCCAATTCGCCCTTGGCTGATCCTTGGCACGAGCTGTTCCACCACACGTTGCCATGGACGCCCGTGCCCAAGCTCGACACGTTGCACCTGTGGATCAACGATGCGCTGATGGCGGTGTTCTTCTTTGTCGTCGGGCTGGAGATCAAGCGCGAGATCCTTGACGGCGAGCTTTCGAGTGCCAGTCGCCGCCGTCTGCCGGTGATTGCAGCCGTCGCCGGCATGGTGGTGCCCGCGCTGATCTACCTGGGCATAGCCGGTGGCGATCCGGCGCTGCATCGCGGCTGGGCGATTCCTTCCGCCACCGACATCGCCTTTGCCATCGGCGTGCTGGCACTGGCTGGAAAAGGACTGCCGTCGTCGCTGCGGCTGTTCCTGCTGACCGTGGCGATCGTCGATGATCTTGGCGCGGTTCTGGTCATCGCGTTTTTCTACACGACAGGGCTGGACCTGATGTGGCTGGGCATTGCCGCCGCCATCTTTCTGGCGCTGGTGGTCGTGAACCGAGCCGGTGTCAGCTCGCTGATTCCCTATATCCTCGGGGCCGTCGCGCTGTGGTTTGCTGTGCTCCATTCGGGCGTCCATGCAACCATTGCCGGCGTTCTCGCCGCGTTGACCGTGCCACTGGCACTCAACCGGGAGCATGACAGCCCGTTGCTGCGGCTCGAACATGCGCTGGTCGCGCCCAACGGCTTCCTGATCGTGCCACTGTTCGGCCTGGCCAATGCCGGAGTTGCGCTTGGCTCGATCGATGGAGGGCCGCTGGCGCTGCCGATTGCAATTGCCGCGGGCCTGCTGATCGGCAAGCAGGTGGGCAT
This sequence comes from Novosphingobium sp. GW835-FHT14H07, assembly GCF_058793515.1. Taxonomy (NCBI): domain Bacteria; kingdom Pseudomonadati; phylum Pseudomonadota; class Alphaproteobacteria; order Sphingomonadales; family Sphingomonadaceae; genus Novosphingobium; species Novosphingobium sp. GW835-FHT14H07. The sequence goes on along the minus strand of NZ_JBXAFX010000005.1, from coordinate 171,535 downwards.
CCTTGGCAGCATCGTGGCAGCGGAAAAGCTGGGTATCGCCAAGCGGCCAGCCGGCGCCACGATTCGCCAGCTTTGGGGCCTCTCCCTGCTCTGCGGGATCGGCTTCACGATGAGCCTTTTCATCGCCAGCCTCGCTTTCCCGCAAAGCCCGCTGCTGGTCGAAGAGGCGAAGCTGGGTATTCTGGGCGGATCGATAATCTCCGCGCTGGCCGGACTGTTTCTGCTGAAAGGGAGCGTGAAGAGCCAAGCATGATTGACGAATTCGATCAATATTGCCGTATCATTGCATGAAACCTTTCAGTGGATCTGGCGTATAAGGGGCTCAATCCACCCGGACACGAAAGGGGAATGTCATGCCCGGCGACAATGCGAAGAAGGCCCTGATCGACAGCATGAACGGTCTGCTGGCCGATTACTTCACGCTCTACCTGAAGACCAAGAACTACCACTGGCACGTGGCTGGCCCGCAGTTCCGCGAACTGCACCTGCTGTTTGATGAACAGGCTGCCGAGCTGTTCGCGCTGACCGACGTGATTGCCGAGCGCGTGCGCAAGAACGGTGGCGACACGCTGACCGGCATCGGTGCCATTGCCGGCAAGGCTTCGATCAAGGACGACGACCGCAGCAAGGTTGACGCGATGGAAATGGTCAAGGCCTTGCGCGACGACAACGTGGCGCTGGTCAAGGCGATCCGCGCGGTCAAGGAAGCGGCCAGCGAGGCGGGCGACAATGCCACCGAGGGCATGGCCGACGACTGGACCGATCAGGCCGAACAGCGGGCCTGGTTCCTGACGCAGACGCTTGCCTGAGAGCCTTGCGGCCTGAGCCTCAGAAGGTTCCACCCGTCACGATGCCGACACCATCGGGACGGGTGTCGAACCCCGAGGACTTCAGCGCATCGGCAGTTTCCTGGGGCAGACCTGCCAGCGCAAGGTCTGCCTGCCAGCGTCCGTCGCCGCCGAGCTTGAGTGTCAGGCGTTCCATGCCCTGCAGACCGCGCATCGGTACGACCAGCGCACCCTTTTCACAACGTGCCTGGCCCGAGACAACCATCGCATCGGGCAGAAGCGGGCCAAGCGAAGCCAGAGTCAGGCTGAGGGTGCCTTGCGCCTCGCGGCACTGGCCATTGGCCATGACGACCGAGAAATCGCCGAAGCCAAGCGAGGTTACGGGCAGACCGCCGAGGCCATCGGGCAGGAGTACCGAGCCGTTTGCGCCGGTAAGGCGCGACGGTGCAATCCGCGCGGAAAAGCCTTCTCTCGAGAGGGCGAACTGAGCGCGGCCAATCAGCAATGGCAGCGGCTCCAACCCGGCATCGACGGTGCCGAGGGGCAGTGGACCTGCATTCAGATCGGCAATCCGCCCGCTCCAGACGCTGCCCTCGACGCTACGAGCGGAGATCGAATCAGGCAGCGCCATGCCTAGCACCAGCCGCAGCGGGAGCAGAACGAGCAGGGCAGCCACGAACAACGCGCCCAGCGCCAGCCAGCCACGGCGGCCCATCGCAGCGCCGCGGATGAATATCCACCGCCCGATCACGATGCCGCCTTTCGCACCGTGACGTTGACCGAGACCGTGCCGTCGGGGGCGGGCGTCAGGGTGAGCTGTTCCACCGCCAGCCCCTGACCACCCAGTGCATCGAGCCAGGCAAGCACGGCCGAAGGACGCGCGGTCGGGATGACCAGAACGGCCATGTCGGACCCGCGCCGTTCGTTCGACTGCACCACGAAACCGGCTTCCTGCGCACTTGCCCCGGCGATCTGTTCGACCGGCCCTGCCAGCACCGGGGCGCGGGCGGCGGGGGCACGCTTGAGCGCCTCGATGCCAGCGGTGATGCGGCCCGCCCGCTCGGTCGCCTCGCGATGGCGGGTGGCGGCCTCGTCCAGCGCGTTGCCGACAGGAAGCACGATCCCGTAGATCAGCAGGATCACCGCGGCGAGCGCGCCGGCCACGCCCACCAGAACGCGCTCGCGCTGGGTCAGGCCGATGTACCAGAGGGACACGCGCTGCATCATGGTGCCCTTACGGTGATGGCGGCGACGGTTGCGCCAGTGGGATCGGGGGCAAGGGCAGGCGGAACGGTGACTTTCCAGCCATTGTTCTGCAGCGCGATCAGCACGGCGTTGACGTCCTCTGCGCGGGGCGCGGCGGCGGTGAAGCGCAAGGTTCCGTCAGCGGCGTAGCCCAGATCGCGCAGCTTCACGCCGGGCACCGGACGCATCGCGTCGAGAACGGCGGCAGCCGGGGCGGCAAAGCTCGCAGCCCCTTCGCCGCGCTTGGCGAGTTCTGCGGCGAGCATGCGCTCGGCCGTGTCGAGATCGGTTGCAGCGGGAAAGCGCTTCTGCGCGAGGCCCAAGGCCCGGGCTTCCTCGGCGCTGCTGTCGAGGTTCCATTTCACGATCCATACCATCATCAGCAACAGGGCGAGCAAGGCCGCCACTGCAGCCATGCGGACTAGGCCAAGCCAATTGGCGGTGCGGAACACCGAGACGCGGCGCGGGGCATAGGCGCCTTGCCGCAGGTTCAGCGGCGGTGCGGCATGAATTTGCGCAAGCCGTTCTGTCAGCGCGTCGTCATCGAGCGCGGTCTGGTCCAGACCTTCTCCCAGCGCTTCGACCAGTGCCTCTTCTGCGGCAAAGGCGGCTGCCGGGGTGCGGGCGAGCAGCTGATCGCCCAAGGCACCAAGCACCAGGGCCCCGTCCTGCCGGGGAAGAACGAGGGCTGCGGGGACGATGGTTTGCGGATCGATTCCGGCCTGCGCCAGCGTGGCCAGCCAATGATCCATGTCGGAAGCGGAAAGGCGGCTGGAGAGCAGGCGGCCTTCCGCTGCGGCGACTGCGACGTGGCGCTCCGTGGCAAGGCCGCCTTGCGCGAGCGCGAGACGTTCAGCCGCAAGCGCCTGCGCCACCGGCATTGCGGGCAGGGGCTTGTCCACGACGGGGGCAAGGGAACTGGGAACAAGCACGGTGACGGCACCGTGGATCGGCAGGTCGGCCGAATATTCCTCCGGCCCGACGCCAGTCTCGTCCACGCGGCGCCAGCGCCAGGGATCACCCTGCGTGGGCGGCAGGAGCAGGATCAACCCGTCAGCAGGAGGAGAGCCGGTGGAGGCCATGGGCGAGCGTCAGTTCTGCCCGGCGTAGATGTCGGCGTTCAGATCGCTGCCGCCGGGCTGACCATCGGCGCCCAGGGAGAAGATCTCGAACGGCCTGCCGTCACGACCCGGCGTCTGGTACTGGTAGGGGCGGCCCCAGGGATCGTTCGGGATGTCCTTCACGTAGCCGCCGGAGCGATAGTTCTGCGGCTGGGCCAGATTTGCGGGGGGGGACTTCAGGGCGCCCAGTCCTTCGGCGAGGCCGGGATAGCTGGCCATGTCGAGGCGGTACATCTCCATACCCTGCTCGAGCGTGGCGATATCGCTGCGCGCCTTGACCACCATCGCCTTGTCCTGACTGGGCAGGACGTTGATCAGCACCACCGTGGCCAGCAGGCCGATGATGAAGATGACGACCATCAGTTCGACAAGGCTGAAGCCGTTGCGACGGCGCTCTTCCTCGGTCTCAGGCGTCTGGGCAGGCGTAGCTTCGGTCATGGTCATCACAGTCCGGTGAGGTTCTGGAGCTGCAGGATCGGCAGCAGGATGGCGAGGATGATCAGCGCGACGGCTGTGCCCATCACCACGATGATCGCGGGTTCGAGCAAGGCCATGGCGGCGGCGGTGAAAGCTTCGAACTCGCGTTCGAGATAGTCTGCGGCGCGTTCGAGCATGGTGCCAAGCTGGCCCGCCGCTTCGCCGCTGGCAGCAAGGTAGACAAGCAGCGGCGGAAAGGTGCCCGCTTCGCGCAGGGCGGTGGAGAGCGAGCCGCCGGCGCGGACCTTCTCGCTGATCTGGGCGAGCGATTGCGCCTGGACCGCGTTCGACACCGTGCGGGTGGACAGACGCAGGCCATCGACCAGCGGCAGGCGAGCCTCGATCATCGTGGCCAGCGTGCGCGCGAGGCTGGCGGCGTGGACATCGCGGATCAACTTGCCGACGAAGGGCAGGCGCAAGAGCGCGGCATCGAAGCGCAGTTTGAAGGCGGGATTGCGCAAGGCGCGGACGAAGCCGACCACCGCCAGCGCGATCAGCGCAAGCAGCGCCCACCACCACGTGCTGAGGAACTGCGAGATGCCGATGACCACGCGGGTCAGCACTGGCAGCTGGCGGCTGGCATTGTCGAACTGTTCGACCACCCGCGGCACGACCGAGATCATCAGGCCGGTGACCACCGCTATGGCGACGAACGAAAGCACGATGGGATAGGCAAGCGCGGCGATGATCTTGCCGCGCACCTGTGCCTGCCGTTCCAGCATGTCGGCCAGCCGGTCGGCGATGGCGGGAAGACTGCCGGAGTTTTCGCCGGCGGCAATCATGGCGCGATAGATCGGCGGGAAGCTCGGCTCCTCGCGGCGCATGGCTTCGGCCAGCGGCAGGCCTTCGATGATCCCGGCGTGAACGTTCGACAGGATCGCCTGTGCCTTGGGCTTTTCGGTCTGCCGCGCGATTGTCCGCAGCGTCTCCTCGAGCGGGCTGACGACCATCAGCGAGGAGAGCTGGCGGGTGAACAGGGCAAGCTGCTTGGCTGAAAGCTTGATGGCGAACAGCGCAAGGCCGGAGGTGGTGGTTGCGGCGTGACGGGCCGACGTGGCGGCATCGGCCTGCACGCTGACGACGAACCATTCCCGCGCGACCAGCTTGTCACGCGCTGCCGCTTCGCTGGCGGCTTCGATCGCGCCGCGGCGTTCCGTCCCCTGGGGGTCGATCGCGTGATAGGCAAAGCGCGCCATCAGCCGTCCCGCCGCATGATGCGGGCTGCCTCTTCGGGCGAGGTGGTGCCGTCCTTGACCATGCGCCGGACGGCCTTGGCCAGAGTGGGAGCATCCGCGAAGGCATGGCGGGCGACGGCCGCTTCATCCGCATTGTCGTGGATCATCTGGCGGATGGTGTCGTCCACCCGCAGCGCTTCGAACACGCCGACGCGGCCCTGATAGCCGGTCTGGCTGCATTCGCCGCAGCCCTTGGCGGAGAACACCGTCCGCCCCGCCTTCATGCCCAGCACCTCGGCCATGCCCTGATCGAGCACGCGCTCCTCGCGGCAATGCGGGCAGAGGCGGCGGACAAGGCGCTGGGCGATGACTGCGCGCAGGGTGGAGGCGAGGAGGAAGGGTTCGACCCCCATGTCGCGCATGCGCGTAATCGCGCCTGCGGCATCGTTGGTGTGGACGGTCGACAGTACGAGGTGGCCGGTGAGCGAGGCCTGCACGGCGATGTCGGCGGTTTCGCGGTCACGGATTTCGCCGACCATGACCACATCCGGGTCCTGACGCAGAATGGCGCGCAAGCCCGCAGCGAAGGTGAGGCCAACCTTTGCGTTGACCTGCGTTTGCCCCACGCCATCCACAGCGTATTCCACAGGGTCTTCCACAGTCAGGATGTTGCGCTGGCCATCGTTCAGCCCGCGCAGTGCGGCATAGAGCGTGGTCGTCTTGCCCGAGCCGGTCGGTCCGGTGACAAGGACGATGCCGTTGGGTTCGGCAATGGCCCGGCGCAGTGTGTCCCCGGCCTTGGCGTCGAGACCCAGCCCCGCGAGGTCGATCCCCGCGTTCTCCTTGTCGAGCAGGCGCATGACGACGCGCTCGCCCGCGCGGTTGGGCAGGGTGGAGACGCGCACGTCGACCAGCTTGCCGCCAAGGCTGAGCGAGATGCGGCCGTCCTGCGGCACGCGGCGCTCGGCAATGTCGAGCCGCGCCATGACCTTGATGCGACTGACCAGAACCGGCGCGACATGCGGCGGCATGCGCAGTTTCTCGGTCAACACGCCGTCGACGCGCATGCGCACGACCAGCGCGGTCTCGTAAGGCTCGATGTGGATGTCGGACACGCCCTGGCGCAGGCTCTCGGCGATCAGGCCGTTGATGAGGCGAATGGCCGGGGCATCGTCGGCGCTGTCGAGCAGGTCCTCGGCGGTGGGCAGGCCCAGCGCGAGCGGATCGAGCCCGTCACCCGCAATGCCCATGTCACCGGCCACGGCGGCGGCGGCGCCATCCATCGCATAGGCATCGGCGAGCAGCTTCTCGAATTCGGCAGGGGAGACCCGATGCAGTTCGAGCGGCAAGCCGAAGGTGCTGCGGATTTCCAGCAGGCTGAGCGGATCGCCGCCTTCGCGCAGCGCCACGATGACGCGCCCTGCTTCAACCGCTTCAACAAGAGCCCCCCGATCGCGGGCAAAGGCATAAGGCAGCGTCGGAGGCGTAGCCTCGGCTGGCGCAACGACGGTCACCGCCTCGACCAGCGGTTCCTCGGTGTCGTCGATGGGCCTGACGCTGTACATCGTTCAGTTCTGCGCGCTGCTCGGCGGAAGTTCGGTCTGTTCAAGCGGAACCGGCGTGGCGCGCGGGCGGATCAGCGTGTCGCCCGGAGCGACAACCGCGACTTGCGCCGAAGGTGCGGCGGGAAGCGTTGCGCCCATGTAGTCGACGATCAATTCGTCGATTGTCGGCTCCTGCTTGGCGTTGAATTCGATCTGCGCCTGGCGGACCACGCCATAGCGCCGCGCGGCAAGCGCAGCCCGGTCGGCCGCATTGCGCAGGATGGTCGGGCGAATGAAGACCATCAGGTTGGTCTTGACCCGGCTGCGCCCGCGCGACTTGAACAGTTCGCCCACCACTGGAATGTCGCCGAGCAGAGGCACCTTCTGCAGCGTGCGCTGCTCGTTGTCGTCAAGCAAACCGCCCAGTGCGACGATCTCGCGGTCGCCCACGGTCACGGTGGTCTTGATCTCGCGCTTGTTGATGATGAGCTCGTCCGACTTGCTCGAGACCGTGCCTGCGATCGAGCTGACTTCCTGGCGCAGATCGAGCCTTACCATGTTTCCGGCATTGATCTGCGGGGTCACGTCCAGCTCGATGCCGACGTTCTGCCGCTGCACGGTGCGGAAGGTATCGTTGAAATTGCCGTTCGAAAGCGCTTCGCCGGTGGTGATCGGCACGTCCTGCCCGAAGAGAATCGATGCGGGTACGTTGTTGTTGGTGGTGATGTGCGGGGTGGACAGGATGTTCGAGTTCTTGTCGGTCTGCACAGCGTTTATCAGCGCACCGAGATAGGTGTCCTTGGACAGCTCTGTAAGGAAGCCGGTGTAGGCACCGCTTGCGGAAAGCGCCTTCGTAGCGGCGTTCTCGCGCAGCAGGTCGCCGGCCGTGCTGTTGGTTGTCGTCGTGACGGTGTCGCCATTGATCACTGTGGTCGTCTGGTTGAGATTGTCGGCCAGAAGCCCGCCAGCGATGTCGATGATGTTGGGCGAGGAGTTGGAGAAATTGGTCACGGCGAAGGGCTTGTCCTTGCCGCCGAACAGCAGCTGGACGCCGAGTTCCTTCGCCACGTTGTTCGAAATCTCGACGATGATCGCTTCGACCAGCACCTGCTCCTGCGGCACGTCAAGCTGCCGGATCACCTCGCCGATGCGGCGCTGATCATCGGCAGGCGCGGCGATGATAATCGCGTTGGCACCGGGATAGCGGGTGATCGTGGCCGTGCCGCGCCCGTTGGCAAGCTTGATCGGACCATTGCCGAGCCCGCCCGAGGTTGCGCCGATCGGACTGGTCTGGCTGCCGCCGGTTGCAGCGGCCTGTCCGGTCGAACCTTGCGTGCCCGCGCTCGAGTTCTGGCTGCCGCCGACGCCGCCCAAGGATACGGGCGCGGCGCTGGCCGAAGCCACTTCGCCCCCGCCCTGGCCGCCGAGCAGGCGTTCGAGAACCGGCACGAGCGCGGCGGAATCGGCGTAGTCGAGCCAGACGACCTTGATCTCGCCCCCGGTCGCGGCCCTGGCGTCGAGCTGGCGGGCCATGGCCGCAAGCTTTGCCAGCGTTGCCGGTTCACCGCGCATCAGCACGGCATTGGAGCTGTCCACCGCGACGACCGTGGCCAGCGCACGCGCGCCTTCGCCCCCTGCCGGGACCAGCTGGCTCAACGCCGTGGCGATTTCACGAGCGCCGGCATGATCGAGAATCACGGTCTGCGTGGCGGCGTTGTCGCGGTCGATATCGGCGAGCAGCGCGCGGATGCGGCGCATGTTGTCGGCGTAATCGACGACGACCAGCGAATTGCCAGCCTTGTTCGCGGTGATCGCGCCTTCCTTGCTGATCAGCGGGCGCAGGGTCTCGACCGCTTGCGCAGCGTCGATGGCGCGCAGCCGGATGACCTCGGTCACCATCTGGCTGAGCGCGGCCCCCCGGCTGCCGATGCGCGAGGGATTGGCGGCTGCCCCTTCGGCAGGCTGAATGCGGAACGCGCCGTTGCCGGTCGGCACAGCGACCAGCCCGTTGGCGCGCAAGGTGGAGAGGAAGACCTCGAAGTATTCCGAGCGGCTGAGAGGCCGGTCGGAAACGACGCTGATCTTGGCCTGCACGCGGCTGTCGACGATGAAGGTGCGGCCCGTCACTTCGGCGGCATCGGCCACGAAAGCGCGAATGTCGGCTTCGCGCACGTTGAGCGTGTATTGCGCCAGCGCGGCCTGCGGCACGGCAAGGGCGAGCGCGGCGGCTCCGAGGAGCATTCGGGGGCTAAGGAGCTTGCGCAAGGTCATGGGGCCAATGTGATAGCAAGAGGAAGCTGGCGATCGCCGCGACGCACGGTGACCGCGACTGAAGTGCCGGCGCGAATGGCGCCGGACAGCGCGGCAGCATCCGCCGCGCTGGTGATTGGCTTGCCATCGACCGCCGTGATGACATCGCCGGGCTGGAAGCCCGCGGCACGGAAGGCTGCTCCGTCACCCGACGAGAGGACTTCCACGCCCACGACCTTGCCGCCCTCGGCGCGCGGACCGAAGTTGACCCCGCTGCGCAAGGCGGCGACGCTGACCCCGCCTCCGGGCGCGGCAGGGGGAGGCGCCGCTACGGGGTTCGCCGCGACCACGCCCTGTGCGCTGGGTGCAGGGCCGGACTGGTCGAGATAAAGCAGTTCCCTGGCGCCATTTCGCGACAATTCGACGTGATCGAAAGCGACCGCCGCCAGCGTCACGCCAGGCTGCACTTCGGCGCCGACGCGATAGACCTGCTGCAGGCCGTCGCCCCCGGCAATGATCGCTGTGCCGCCGCCACCGGGCGTAGCGCGCGTGGCGAACAGGGTCAGCGCGAGCGAGGTTACCGCGCCCGACTGTTCTGCCTGCGCCGCAGCGGCGGGCGTGCGGTTGAAAGGATCGACCGAAGCGAAAAGCGCTGCCCGCGCAGTGGGCGACATCATGCGAACGCTGTGCGGGGTCCAATCGCCGAGTGGCGAGACGGGCGTGACAATCGCCCAGAAAAGCGCTGCGGCAAGCCCGGCGATGAGGCTGGCAAGGGTCCACCACAGTATGTCATGCAGGGACGGCAAGGCGGGCCGCAACCCGGCGATCACCAGCCTCCTTTGCCCGAATCCCACGCCAGCGTTCCCCTTCCGAAGCAGCAGGAATAACCGCAAGGCTGCGATTCACAAATGCTTCCGGTTACTTGGTCCGTCAGATGCCAAGCAGTGCAATGCTACGGGAGTGTGACAAAGGCTTGGCAAACTCGCCAGATTGCAGAGCCCACGGCCGGCCCGGCACGGTACCGTGCTATTCGGACTCACGCTCTCGTGCGTTGAGCTTGTTCCACAGGTTCTCCGTGCCTGCCTCGATCGCCTTGTTCACGTACTGCGAGGCCACCAGCCAGCCCTTGAACGGGCGGAGCGTGGCAAGACATCCGATTGCCAGGATCGGCACGGAGGTAAGCACGTGCACCCACCATGGCGGCGCATGGGCAACTTCAAGCCAGACCGCAAAGAAGGTGAGCGGGAAAGCGGTGATGCACAGTGCGAAGAAGGCCGGACCGTCGTCCGCGTTGGCGAACTGGTAATCGAGCCCGCATTCCGGGCAGGTCTTCTGCAGCTTCAGCCAGCCTGCGAACATCGGCCCCTTGCCGCACTTCGGGCACAGCCCCTTCCACCCACAGTGAAGGATCCAGTCGAACTTCGGGTTCTTGGTGAAGATGGCCATGAAACGAATGCCCTGCAATTGCGCGGTTGCAGCCCCCTTAGGCCCCCCCGACGCAACCGCAAAGCAAGAACGCCTGCGATCTTCCCGACAATCAGTTCGCCGGATTATGCTTGTCGAGGAACGCCTCCATCTGCGTCAGGAAGGTCAGCCGGTCTTCCTCGCGGCTGAAAAAATGGTCGCCCTCGGGCTGGATGAAGAACTCATGTGCCTTGCCCGCCTTCTTCAGTCGGTCCACGTAGGTCTTCGACTGGGCGAACGGGACGCGGCGATCCTTCTTGCCGTGGATCACCAGGATGGGAATGCTAGTGCGCGAGGCGTGGTTGATCGGCGAGACATCGGACAGGTCCTCGGCACGGCTGCGCCAGTATTCGGTGGTGCCAAGGCCGCCGACGAAGTTGCGGTCGTACTTGATCATCTCGGGCAGATCCGCCACCCCGGCATAGCTGATCGCGCAGCGGTAGAGGTCCGGATTGCGCTCGGCCGCGCGCATGGCAACGTAGCCGCCGTAGGAACCGCCAACAACGCAGGCGCGCTTGACGTCGCCGATCCCTTCCTTGCCGAGATAGGCAAGGGCATCGTCGACATCGTCCTGCATCCTGTAGCCCCACTGGCCAGCCCCCGCCTGCTGAAAGGCGGTGCCAAAGCCGGAGGAGCCGCGGAAGTTGGGCTGGATGACGGCATAGCCCCGGTCGGCGAGGAACTGCGCCCACCAATCCCAGCTCTCGTCATCGCGCGCAGCGGGACCACCGTGGGGCATGACGATGACCGGCAGGTTCTTCGCGTCAACGCCTGCGGGCAGAGTTAGTACCGCCGTCAGGTCCATTCCGTCGCGGGCCTTGTAAGCCACCGTCTTGACCGGTGCGAGCGCTCGCGTCCCGAGCGTAGGGTTTTCGAGCGCAAGCCGGGTGAGTGGCTGGCCGGCTTCGAAGACATAGTAGGCGCCCGGTGCAGAGGGACTTTCAACCTTGAAAAGCAGCACCTTCTCGTCCCGACTGAGACTGACGATCCGCACCAGCTTGCCGGGGAAGTTTGCCTCCAGCTGCGCCTGGATCTTCTTTCGTCCCTCGTCGATCCACACGGTCCGATAGCGCGTGTCGGTGAAGCCATAGCCGAGCACGCGGGTCTGCTCCTTGTCGAGGTAGAGGTTCGACATGTCATAGGCACCGGCATCGAACAGCTTTTCGCCGACCTGCATCGTCTTGAGATCGAGCTTGTAGGCGGCGTTGGTCCCGCTGCGCGTGCTGAAGGCGATCGCGGAACCGTCGGCGAGGATGACGTCAGGGACGATCAGCTCCTCGGTCCGCCGGACATTGGCGAATTCGTCGAAGTTATCCTTGTTGCTCGCACGATAGAGCGCGCGATAGCGCAGGCCGTCCTTCTCGATCCCGATACCGAGACGCACGTTGCCGTCACGGTCCGCATACCAGTCCTGCACGCCCTCGCGCGGCCAGACCAGCTTGCTGAACGTGTTGGTGGCGACGTCGACCATCGATACGTTGGGCCAGAAACCCTCGTCGGAAAGGTAGAACGAGGTCTGCGAGGCGAGCAGGATGCGCGGCGAACCGTCGCGCGCAACCCAGAGCACGTCGGCCATGCTGAAGCCCGCGCCACCATCGCGGCGGTCGATCAGGAAGTGCGCGTCCGATCCGTCCGTGCGAAAGGCGATCAGCCGGGTGCCGAGGCCCATGCCGCCCGTCGCCGGGATCTCCACCCCGACCGTAGCGATCAGCCATTCGTCATTGACCCAGCGCACGTAGCGCACATCCACGTCCTTCACGGGCAGTCGCGCCTGCAGCCCGCCGCCATCGGCCTTGATGATAACCAGCTCCTGCTTGCCGGCGATCGAGGCCATCGCGACGACAAGCTTGCCGTTTGGCGAGATGCTCGGCGCTTCGATCATTGGCAGATGGGCGAAATCCGCGACAGGTCGCTCCGCCAACGCCGGGGAACTGCTCGTCGCAAAAGCCACAATAGCGACAAACAACACAGTAAATCGATGCAATATGGCCACTCCTGTTCAGCGCGACAGTGATTGACTAGTTCGAAATATCATTCAAGATCAAATTCATTCATATTACAGTCACTTTGCAGAGCGCCAGCATGTCACGATGCCCAAGGTCATCGAATCTCGCGTGATTGAATCTCCCGGTTTCTTGCGCCCCAAACCGGCGCAACGCTTCCGCGCTCGTTTCCTCGACGTCCTCGCGTCGATCTACATCTACAACGAGCATCGGGGCTACACTTCGCTCGACCGGGTACTCGAAGCGGTAAGGGTGCGTTGTCCGGATAACCCTGCCTTCATCGCCGCCATCGAGAAACACCGCGCCGACGAGCGCAAGCATTACGTGATGTTCAGGCGCTGGTTCGAATTGCAGGGGCGGATGCCGCTTGCCGTCGATTCCACTTGCGGGCACATCGATCGCTTCATTCAGAAAGTGTTCGGCTGCACGATCGACGAGCTCGACACGCAGGGCGTGATTGCCAGCCCCGAGGCATTCGAGAAGCTGTGCCGGGTCATCATGCTGACCGAACAGCGGGGCATGCGGCAGGTCGAAATTCTGCTGGAAAATCGCCATGTGCGTTCGGACAAGGCGTTGAAGCGCATATTCGAGGTCGTCGAGAAGGACGAGCCCGACCACTGGATGCCTTATGCGGCATGGCTCGACTCGCAGGGGCGTGAGAAGGCGAAATGGCAGGAGCGCTGGGCCGACTACTGGATCCACCAATCGCTGATGCTGGTGAAACTGCCGAGCATGTTCCTGCGCCGGTCGACGCCCCGGATGGCTGCCTGGCCTGATTCAGGGGAGCGTTAGACAGGGCACCGCTCCCGCGCTAGTCTCCCGGCGGGGAGAAGACGATGGACGGGGCAATCGAGGACCGCAGGCCCAGCCTGCTGTCGCGCGTGGTGCGAAAGCTGTTGGTGTGGTTTTACCGTAGCCAGGGGTGGAAGGCCGTAGGCGCGCCGCCCGAGGATGGGCGCTGCGTGATCATTGCCGCACCGCATACCTCCAACTGGGACTTCCTCTACTTCATCGGGCTGACCGAGGACTTGGGCCTCAAGCCCCATTTCATGGCCAAGGACAGCCTGTTCCGCTGGCCCTTGGGCGGCTTCATGCGCGACATGGGCGGGGTTTCGATTGATCGTTCGGCCCGCAAGAACGTCGTCGACGCCATGGTCGCCGAGTTTGCGCGCCGCGACCGCTTCATGCTGACCATCGCGCCCGAAGGCACGCGCAGCGCAGTCGGCCAGTGGCGCAGTGGCTTCTATCACATCGCCCTGAAGGCGAAGGTGCCGATGGTCGTGGGCATGATGGACTATGGCACCAAGACCGGCGGACTTGGCCCGGCCATCTGGCCATCTGGCGATTACGAGGCCGACATGCGCAAGATCTTCGACGTCTACCGCAAGGTCACGCCGAAGCATCCCGGCCGTGGGCTGACCGAACCGCCGGAGGTTACCGATGCCTGATGCGCTGCTCCACGCCCTGTTGATGAACGTGGTGATCCTCGTGGTCGGCATGGGCTTGCTGTGGCGCGTGGCGGTGCGCATCGGCGACGTCAGCTTTATCGACGCGGTGTGGGGCGGGGGCATGGGCGTTCTGGCGATGGCCTCGTGGCTGCACGTTAGCGGTGGCCCCGGCGCGCGGGCGAGCCTGATTGCGGCGATGGCGGTGATCTGGGCGGCGCGATTGGCGTGGCACCTCTACACCCGCTGGCGCGGCCATGGGGAAGACGCGCGCTATGCCAAGATGCTGGGCAAGGCCAAGGCGCAAGGCAATTTCGCCTCGGCTGCGCTGAAGTTCGTCTTCGCCCCGCAGGTGCTGCTGCTGTTCATCACCTGCCTGCCCGCACAACTCGGCGTGCTCGCCAGCGCGAGGCCTGCACCGCTGGGCGCGCTCGCCTTGGCCGGGGCCGTACTGTGGCTGGTCGGCATCGTGTTCGAGGCGGTGGGCGATGCGCAACTGCGCGCCTTCCGCGCCGATCCCGCCAACAAGGGCCGCGTGCTCCAGACCGGCCTGTGGCGCTACACCCGCCACCCCAACTACTTCGGCGACGCCTGCGTCTGGTGGGGCATCTGGCTCGCCGCCGCCGACGCCGGCCTGTGGGTCGCGCTGGCAAGCGTGATCGGGCCGGTGTTTCTGACGTTCACCCTGACGAAGTGGTCGGGCAAGCCGCTGCTGGAAAAGGGCATGGAAGAGCGGCGGCCGGGGTATCGGGAGTACGTGGAGCGGACTTCGGGGTTTGTGCCTTGGTGGCCGAAGCGGGGGTGAAATGAGCAAACCACGCTGGGTGAGCAAGCTTTTCGAGCGCAGACTGTTCTGGGTGGCGACCGGCGCGTTTGCTTCAGCCCTCACAATGCTTTCTGCGCAGGTGATCGACAGGTTCTATTTCAACCAACCGGAAGAGTTGGTGATACGAGGAGCAAACCTGAGTGATGAACTGAAAACTGAACTGATTGAGACAGTTGGAACGTGTTTGGGGCGTTTTGATCTCGATACTGGCCCGCATGACTACAGCGTGCATATTCCAACGAACCGCCTCGGGAAAAAGGACTATGAGTGTCTCCTGAGAAAGGGCACCGGGATCGGGGAATTCGTTAAGGCCGAAGAGTACTATCAAGTCGTTCCGGGTACCGTCTGGGAAGGATCGGGCTGGACCATTGAGAGGCCGCTCCCGTCACCCTGAACTTGTTTCAGGGTCCATCTTTCAGCACGAGCGGCGGCTTGATCGGCGAAATGGATCCTGAAACAAGTTCAGGATGACGGAAGACAGACGTCGGGCATCAATGAGGAACAGGCTATTCGACTGCCTCGCTCTTTCGCCACTCCCCAACCGTCGCCCCGGCGCAGGCCGGGGTCCATTCCGGTTAGGTCCGGCCTTGCTGACAGCGAGGTTTCGCAACGTTGACAGGTCATGGGCCCCGGCCTGCGCCGGGGTGACGGAGGTTGGAGCGGGTACGGCGGTTACCTCACCACCCCAGCCCGCACCTCCTGCGGCACCGTGCGCACGGGCACGGCCTTGATCCAGCCTTCCAGCGCATCGATGTCGGTCGGGCCGGTGACCGTATCGGGCTTACCGACGAAGCCCGAAAAGCCATCGCCGCCCATCCCGAGGAAGCCATTCACCGTCACGCGGTAGGTCTTCGCCATGTCCAGCGGCTTGCCGTCGAGCGTGATCGTCACGATGCGGTTCCCTGAAGGCCGCGCCGGGTCATAGCGGAACTCGAAACCCACGGACGGCGCCAGCGCTTGTTTCGGCCCGGTATCGTCCAGCCCCTCTTCCAGCACGGCCTTGATCTGCGCGCCGGTCATGCTCTCGGTCACCACGTTGTTGCCGAAGGGCTGGCACAGGTAGATGTCGCCGAAGGTCAGCGTGCCGTCCGCCGCAGGGACCAGCGGGGCGCGGATGCCGAAGGGGTTCATGAAGGCGATCTCAGCGCCCTTGTCCCGCGTCGCACCGAGTTGCGCGTCGGCGATGAGGTTGCCCAGTGGACCGCCCGCGCCGCCTTCTGCGCCCTCGTTCTTCGGCGCTGCGCGATCAATCCTGCCGATCGGGCGCTGGGTGTATTCCTTCGATGCCTCGACGTATTTCGCCACGTATTGCGCGATGTCGGCCCTCGGCTGGAATTGCGGGAACAGCGGCGTGTTGCCGAGCGGCCCGCGCGTCGAGGTGTAGGGCACCGACTGCACGATCACGTTTTCGGCCCGCTTCGAAACCACGCGCCCTGCCACCGGATCGATCTGCAGCGTGATGTCGGTGACGAGTTCGCCATAGACGCCCGCGCTGGTCAGCAGGAACGGCTTGGCCGGATTGAGCTGCGCGTAATCACAGACGTAGGCCCAGTGCGTATGGCCCGAGACGACCACGTCCACGCGGCTATCCAGCCGGTCGAGGATCGGGCGGATGTCTCCGGCGAAATCATTGCAGCCTTGCGGGTTCGGATCGCCCTTGGTCCGCCCGCCTTCGTGGATCAGCACGACGATGGCGTCCGCCCCTTGCGCCTTCAGTTGCGGCACGGCGGCGTTGATCGTGTCAGCCTCATCCTCGAAGGTCAGGCCCTGGATGCCGGTCGGGGTCACCAGATTGGGCGTGCCCTTCAGCGTCAACCCGATCACGCCCACGGTCACCGCCTGGTTGCCCGAGCCGAAGGTCTTGAGCCCGGTTGCCGGAAACAGCGTCGAGCCATCGGCGCGCTTCGTGCTGGCGGCGAGGTACTTGAAGGTTGCGCCGGTGAATTTCTCGAGTGCGCAGGGCACCTTTGCGGTGAACTTCTCGCAACCTCCATTCTGCATGCGCTGCAGTTCCTGCTGGCCGCGGTCGAATTCGTGATTGCCAACCGCGTTGAAGTCCACGCCGATGCGGTTCATCACGCCGATCGTGGGCTCGTCCAGATAGAGCGAGGAGGCGAGCTGCGAAGCCGAGATCATGTCTCCGGCCGAAACCGTCATTGACTGCGGATGCTTCGCCCGGATCGAATCGATTGCCGATGCCAGCCACGCCGCGCCGCCTGCGGGGACTGGCGTGATGCCACCCTTCCCATCGCCGACATTCACCGCCTGGCGCGGTGGTTCGAGGCTGCCGTGAAAGTCGTTGATCCCGACGATGCCGACCTCGACCGGCCCCGAGGCTCCGCCGCCCGCCATCGGCGCGACACAGGCGCCGAGAAGTCCGGACAGGGCAAAGGGCAGGACAAGACGAACGCGCTGATGCATCGGGAAAGCGACCTTATCGTAACGGGTGCAACCGGTTGAGGGCGACCTAGCCCATTGGTGTTGCGCTTTGAAGGCCGTTTATGTGGGGCAGGCCGAACAGCCTTCGTATGCGCAACCATTGTCTCGGGCGCCATGCCTCCCTACAATGCGCAAGAGGCCCAAGACTGAGGACGCACAGGGAACCATGGCTCCATCCGCAGCAGAGCAAGACGCCATGCGCGCCCGGCTTGTCGAACTGGCGCAATCCATGGTCGAGGAACGTGGCGGGGCCGGGCTAAACCTCTCGGAACTTGCCGCACGCGCCGGGATCAGCCAGGCCAACCTCTCGCGCTATTTCGAAAGCCGTGAAGAGCTGATGGAGGCGATTGCCGATCACTGGTTCAAGCCGATGGTCGACATCATGGAAGACGTTCTGGCGAGCGACCTGCCGCCGCGCCGCAAGATGTACGAATTCTTCGCCCGGCGCTTTCTGGTGATGAAGAAGAAGTGGGAAGCCGACCCGGCCAAGCTCCAGACCTACATCGAGGTCGGGAACGAGAACTTCGAACAGATCCGCAGCTACATCGACCTTGCCGATCACTACCTCGGCGAAATCATCGGCGAGGGGATGAGCGACGGGCATTTTGCCGGGCTCGAAGTCGATGAGACGATCAGCCTCGTCAACCAGATGTGTGCCCCCTACTGCGCGCTGAATACCATGACCACGTTCATGGAACGCCTGAACGAGGACAAGCTGGCGCGCATCGTCGACGCGGTGTTCGACGGACTTTCCGCCCAGGATCGCGGTGCAAAGGCGCTGACGGGCCTGCGTGCGGCCTGAAACTCCGGGTCAGGCGTGACCGATTATCGGGCTGTTTGCCGGAGCCGTAGCTTGGATCAGGCCTCGCACCAACTGCTGCGCCGGCCCTTCCAAAGTTCGGCGAGGCCTTCGGCCTCGAGAATTGCGCCGAGGCTGCGCCCGTTTCGCGTGACGACCCGCAGCGCGCGGCCATAGCGGTCAGTGCCGCGCCCCTGCACTTCCAGTTCGAACGGTCCGGCATTGAGTAATTCGACCAGTCGGTGTGTCGCCCGCATGCCGAGCCTGGCTTCCGCCACGCATGCAGGCTGGGAAGTTTCGGGCGTGTTGATGTCCGCGATGCGGATCTTGAGGCCGTTGAGCCAGAAGGTGTCGCCATCCACGACGCAGGTCACGCGCGGGCCCGGGGCGCACAATTCGAACCGGGCTTGCGCCGTGTCCGGCGGGGCCGCGCTGGCAAGGGCGTTATCGGCGAGCGACAATGCGGCAAGCGACGTGAGGCCGAGAGCCGTGGCGAGGAGGACTGTGATCTTGTGCATGGACGGGTTCTGGAAGGTCCGGCTCCGTCCCGCGCCTCCGTATGCCTTCGCTCAGTGATGAGGCTAAGGGGAGGGACTCAGGGCTTCCAGCTCAGGTATTTCTCTCAGTGGTAACCACTGGATAACCGGCTCGTGCCATAGTCGTTCCATGTTCGGACCACGGCTCACCACGATATTTGCAAGCCGCTGGAAAGCGCTGTGGTGGGCAGGCTCGATCCTGCTTCTCACCTGGTCGCTGGTGCCTGCTGCCGAGGACCGCGACTCTTCCGGGAGCGCAAGGCCCGCACACGTCGATCCCTGGGCGAAGGACGCGAAATAGCGCCCGCTATTTGCCGCCAAACAGGAACGCCACGGCGGCCATGATGCAGGCGAACGCGGCGAAGTGCCGCCAGTGCAGCGGCTCCTTCAGAAACACGACCATGAACACCCCGAACACGATCAGCGCGATCGCCTCCTGCGTGATCTTGAGCTGACCGGCGCTCCATCCGCTCAATGCGCCGATGCGATTGGCCGGCACGGCCAGGCAATATTCCAGCAAGGCAATGCCCCAGCTGATCAGGATGACCAGAAGCACCGGTCGCTGGGCGACAGCTGCGGGGCCGCCCTGGATGTGCCAGTACCAGGCAATCGTCATGAACAGGTTGGACAGGACAAGCAGGACGATCGTGGTCATTGGTCGGCAAATTCCGATGGGCAGGGGGCCGATGGGAAGGGAATGCGAAAGTTGTGCGAATCTTAACGGTTGAGCCCGCAATAATGCGTAGCCACATGCCAGAGGTAGCCGATGTCCGATGCCAGATCGACTTATCGCTATGCCGTACTTCTGCTGGGCGGAAGCGTGCTGGTCGTGGGTGCGCTGATCGCCAGCGGTCTCAGCAGCAAGGCAAGCGCTCCCGCACAGGCAGACATCGCCACTGCCGAGAATGCCGCAGCGCTTCAAAGACAGTCCGCTTTTGAAAAGTGGGCTGATGAAGGCGAGATGGCAGAGGGGAAAGGGCGACTGATCGGCGAGGTCGAACTGGACGGAAAGATGGTCGAACTTCGCCAGCTTCCTGACGGTGTCGAGCCTGGAGATCCAGATCACGACTTGCCCGCCGACGAGGTCGCGGCAGGGCGGGGTGAACCCGCGCCCTGATTTCGGCTTCAGGCTCCGCGCGGAGTCTCATCGTCTTCGGGCACGCCCTCGCCGTAGATCCCTGCCTCATCGTCGTCGTTGCGCTCGCCGCGATAGGCGCTCATGTCGATCCGGCCGGAGCTGACCATCTGCTTCATGTGGTCAACGAGGTCGGGTACGTCGGCGTCGTCACCACCAAGCCCCTGGCCGGTTACCTTCTCGCCCAGATCCTGCTCGCCCAGCACGCTGGTCGCCCGGGAAAGAGCCTCGTCGGCAACGGTCTGCGCCTGGGCATCGCCGTCTTCCTGCTCGGTATTCACCGCTTCGGGCGCTGGCGTCTTGTCGTCGATCATGGGCGTATCTCCTTTGCCGAAGACTACGCCCTGATCGCCTGCCTGTTCCTCAGAGCGATCCGTTCCGATTGCATCGTACGGATCGCTCTGGATTCTTGTTTTGCCGCGTTTTCCGAGTCACCAGATGATTCCATCTGGTTCGAAAACGCTCTAGCGCGTGGGGACCGGCACTTCGCCGGAATAGTCGTAGAAGCCGCGCCCGCTTTTGCGGCCGAGCCAGCCTGCCTCGACGTACTTCTGCAGCAATGGCGCCGGGCGGTACTTCGGGTCGCCGGTCGAGGCGAGGTAGATCTTCATGATCTCGAGCAGCGTGTCGAGGCCAATGAAGTCCGCCAGCTCCAGCGGGCCCATCGGATGGTTGAGGCCAAGCTTGACGCCCTTGTCGATGTCGACGACCGAACCCGTGCCGCTGCCCAGCACGAAGGCCGCCTCGTTGATGAACGGCACGAATATGCGGTTGACGATGAAGCCCGGCTCGTCCTGCGAGAGCACGATTTCCTTGCCGATGTTCGCCACGTAATCACGCACCGCCTCGATTGTGGAAACCGAAGTGGCAAGGCCAGGGATGACCTCCACCAGCTTCATCAGCGGTACGGGATTGAAGAAGTGGATTCCGATGAAGCGCTCCGGATCCGGCGAGGATACTGCCATGCGCGTGATCGGGATCGACGAGGTGTTCGACGCCATGATTGCATGGGCAGCAAGGTGCTTTCCAGCGGATTCGAAGATCTTGTGCTTGATGTCCTCGCGCTCGGTCGCCGCTTCGATCACCAGGTCGGCTTCAGCGAGGGCGGCGTGATCAGAGAAGGTGTGCAGGTTGGCGACGGTCGTTGCAGCGAGGGCGGCATCGACCTTGCCCTTCTCGACCAGCTTGGAGAGGCCCTTGGCGATCTTGTCCCTGGCCTTGTCAGCCAGTTCGATCGACACGTCGCCGAGCAGGACCTTGAGCCCCGCCTGCGCCGATACCTGGGCGATGCCTGAACCCATCTGGCCCGCACCGATCACTGCAACCGTCTTGATCATGAGGATGTCCCGCTCTGAATGAAATGCGGGAATGGCGGTTAGCGAGCGGCGGGACGTTAGTCCACCTGATGCTAGCGCGAGGCGCGTTCAGGGTTGGCGCGAGGCGCCAGGAACCCACAGCGGGTCGCTGCCCGCATTCGTCGCCCGAGCCAGCACGAACAGATAGTCCGAAAGCCGGTTGAGATAGGCGAGCGCCTGCGGGTTTACCGGCTCTGCATCGGCCAGTGCGACCGCGCTACGCTCTGCCCGGCGCACGGTAGCGCGGGCGACGTGAATTCGCGCGGCGGCTTCCGATCCACCGGGCAGGATGAAGCTGGTCAGCGGCGGCAAGCCTTCGTTCAGCGTATCCATCGCCGTCTCCAGCCACGCGACCTGGCTCTCTACCACGCGCAGGACCATCTCGGAAGGGGTGAAGTCATCGCCGGGCGTGGCAAGATCCGCGCCCAGATCGAACAGGTCGTTCTGGATGCGCTGCAGGTTCCGCGCCGTGGTTTCCGACGCGACGACTGCGGCAAGGCCGATCAGGCTGTTGGCCTCGTCCACCTCGCCGATGGCCTGCATGCGGACATCGTGCTTGGCGCGGCGGGAACCGTCGACAAGGCCGGTGGTGCCGTCATCACCGGTGCGCGTGTAGATCTTGTTGAGCTTGACCATTGCTGTGGTGTGCGCGCCTCAGCGCGAGAAGGCGAGCAGGATGGCGACCGTAACCACGGCGAGTCCCTGAAACTTGATGCGATTGAACATCATCTTGTTCTGCAGCAACTGGTTTGCCGTCGCGCCCGAGGCGGGATCGCGGTTGAGATCTTCCTTGGTGCTGTTCAGGAAGGCGATGATCCCGCGCACGAGCGAGACGACCGTCAGCGCGACGAAGATGATGATCAGCGGGATCAGGACGTAGTTCATGGACACTGATCTATGGCGTCGGACAGCGAAATACCAGTGTCAAATAGGGTAGCGCGGACCTCGGCTGCGACGGCGCGCCCGTCCTCGCCCGCCCGCCGCCGGTCCGCCAGGGCCGGGGCGTCGCGGCGCTTCGCCAGCTTGCGCCCATCGGCCTCCACCAGCAAGGGATGATGATGCCACACCGGCACCGGCAGGCCGAGCAGATGCTGGAGCAGGCGGTGGATGTGGGTCGCACGGAAAAGGTCCATGCCTCGCGTCACGTGCGTCACGCCGTCGGTTGCATCGTCAAGCGTTGCGGCAAGGTGGTAGCTGGCCGGCGCATCCTTGCGCCACAGGATCACATCGCCGAAGATTTCAGGCGTGGCGATCTGAACGCCGTGGCGCTCGTCAGTCCACTCGAGTTCGCCCGCGAGCAGCGTAGCCTGCTCCATGTCCAGCCGCCATGCGACTTGCGGGCCGGGCGTAGGCCCGCGGCGCAGGCAGGTGCCGGGGTAGAGCGGACCGTCAGGCCCATGCGCCACGGCGGCGGCGGCAACCTCGGCGCGAGTGCAGGTGCACGGGTACAGAATGCCCATCGCGCGCAGCTCGTTGGCGGCGGTGCGATAATCTCCAACTCTCGAGGACTGGGGAGCAACTTCCCGGTAACTCAGCCGCAACCAGTTGAGGTCTTCGCGGAACTCTGCGGCAAGTTCGGGGCGCGAGCGGGCGCCGTCGATGTCCTCGATGCGCAAAAGGAACTCGCCTTGATCGCGAATGGCTCGGTCATGAGCGACGATTGCGGAAAACGCATGCCCGAGATGGAGCGGTCCGTTGGGACTGGGGGCAAAGCGGGTGACTGTCATGGCCCGAGCCTAGCGCGGTGCGACGGAGGCCGGAAGTCTGTCAGAAAGGGCGCTGGCAGAAGGTGCGCTGGATAAACAAAACGTCTGCCCCGCCGGGGCAGCCGCTTTTGTCGTTTATCGCATTTCCCTGCCTGCTCAGGCGAGCGTGGCAGTCCACATCAGGCTGCTGAGGCCAGCAGCGAGGATGATCGGGAATGCAAAAGCCGTGATGGCGCGCATGGTGTTCCTCCTGTTGAGATCACCTTGCAGGACATCCTCCCAGTTCGTGTTCATCCGGCAGGGTGGGCTGGAAGCATCGGAACTGCGGCCCAAATACGCCGAATGACGTATGCTGCAAGTGCGAACAGGGCACTTGCAGTTGCATGTAACGCAACTGTCACATTTCGCCCGCCATCTGGACAGAAAAGCCCGCTGCCACTATCGGCCAGCCATGAGCATCCAGCCTTCAGAATCGATCCTGCCAGAGTCCGTCCTGATCGTCGACTTCGGCAGCCAGGTAACGCAGCTTATCGCCCGCCGCGTGCGCGAAGCGGGGGTCTATTCCGAAATCGCACCGTTCACGCAGGCCGAGGCCGCGTTCCACCGGATGAAGCCCAAGGGCATCATCCTCTCGGGATCGCCGGCCAGCGTGCCCGCCGATGGATCCCCTCGCGCTCCGCAAGTGCTGTTCGACAGCGGCCTGCCGATCCTCGGCATCTGCTACGGCCAGCAGGTGATGAGCCATCAGCTTGGCGGCAAGGTCGAGCCGGGCGATTCGGGCGAGTTCGGCCGTGCGTTCCTGACGGTGACCGAACCCTGCGTCCTGTTCGACGGGCTGTGGAAGGAAGGCGAACGTCACCAGGTGTGGATGAGCCACGGCGACAAGGTGACCCAGTTCGCTCCGGGCTTCCGCATCGTCGCGGTATCCGATGGCGCGCCCTTCGCGGTCATCGCCAACGACGAGAAGAAGTACTACGGTACCCAGTTCCACCCCGAAGTGGTCCACACGCCCGACGGGGGCAAGCTGATCGCCAACTTCGTGCGCCACGTCTGCGGCTGCACCGGCGATTGGACCATGGCGGAGTTCCGCAAGACCAAGATCGCCGAAATCCGCGAGCAGGTGGGAAGCAGCCGCGTGATCTGCGGCCTTTCCGGCGGTGTCGATTCGGCGGTGGCCGCAGTCCTGATCCACGAAGCCATCGGCGACCAGCTGACCTGCGTCTTTGTTGACCATGGCCTGATGCGCATGGGCGAGGCCGAGCAGGTCGTGTCGCTCTTCCGCAACCACTACAACATCCCGCTGGTCCACAAGGACGTATCGGCGCTGTTCCTTGGCGGCCTTGCCGGCGTGACCGATCCGGAAGCCAAGCGCAAGTTCATCGGCAAGACCTTCATCGACGTGTTCGAGGCCGAGGCCAGGCAGGTCGGGGGCGCCGACTTCCTGGCGCAAGGCACGCTTTACCCCGACGTGATCGAATCGGTCTCTTTCACCGGCGGCCCTTCGGTGACGATCAAGAGCCACCACAATGTCGGCGGCCTGCCAGAACGCATGAACATGAAGCTGGTCGAGCCGCTTCGCGAACTGTTCAAGGACGAAGTGCGCGCGCTGGGACGCGAACTGGGCCTGCCCGAGATCTTCGTCGGCCGGCACCCCTTCCCGGGTCCGGGCCTCGCCATCCGCATTCCCGGCGAGGTCACGCGCGAACGCTGCGACATCCTGCGCAAGGCCGACGCGATCTATCTCGAGGAAATCCGCAACGCCGGGCTCTACGATGCGATCTGGCAGGCCTTCGCCGTGCTGCTCCCGGTCAAGACCGTGGGTGTCATGGGCGATTTCCGCACCTACGACAGCGTCTGCGCCCTGCGCGCCGTGACCAGCACCGATGGCATGACCGCCGACATTTACCCGTTCGACGCCGGCTTCCTGTCGCGCGTGGCGACCCGCATCGTCAACGAGGTCAAGGGCATCAACCGCGTCGTCTATGACTACACCAGCAAGCCGCCGGGCACGATCGAGTGGGAGTGAGCGTCCGCGCAGCCACTGCGGCGGACCGTGAAGCCACGGTCGCGCTGTGGGAGGTTGCGGGGCTTACACGGCCGTGGAACGACCCCGGCGCCGACTTTGACCTTGCCATGGCGACGCCGACATCGACGATACTGCTGGCCGAAACCGGGGCAGAATTAGGCGGCAGCGTGATGGTCGGCTTCGACGGTCATCGCGGCTGGGTCTATTACCTCGCCACCGCGCCAGACCGCCGCGGGCAAGGCATCGGCCGCGCGCTGATAGGCGCCGCAGAGGACTGGCTAAAGGCGCTTGATAGCCCGAAGATCCAACTCATGGTGCGCGGCGATAACAGCGCCGCGCGCGGCTTCTATGACACCTTGGGTTACGAGCTGCAGGACGTCGTAGTTATCGGCAGGCGCATCTAGCGGAGCCTTATCTGCCGGAAGCGCGCCCTCCCTGCGCTCCGCTGGAACACACTGTTGGCTATCAGCCAGACACGCACGATCCGCTTCGGCATTGCCCCGCCCAACGCCGCCGCATAGTCTTCAGCGACGCGCCGTCGTTCCCGATGCCAATGACCCAAGCCTTGCGACCCGCTGCGCAAGGTCCAGTGCGTTTCTCGTTCACACCACCAGCCGAGCGGGCATCGGAAGACGTGCCCTTCAGGCAGGCCCGCGCTCCACATATACGTGAGATCCCGCCCATTATCGAACTCCACGGCTATGCTCAGGTAATCGTGGGTGAATGCGAGGTCTTCCGGCAGGGACGAAGGAAGTTGCTCCACAAGCCATTCCCAGCTCAGTTCCGTTTGGCCCGTCAGGGGGATGCCGACTTCTCTCTGAAGAATACCCACGTCACCCTCGGTCGAGACCGTGATGTCATCCGGATCGCCCATGTAGATGCGCCCATCGCCGATGCGCCATAGGTACTCCCACCCTGCGGGCTGGCCCGTAGCCGTCGCCTTCTCGTTCGATGGGATGACCCGCAGTCCGACGCCGGGGGCCTGGCGCGGCCGCTTCCCGGGCAAAAGCCCGCCACTCGTGTCAGCGAACTCGGACAGTCCCTTTGTCAGGAACGACAGTTCGCCGGTGCTCCATGCGGCGTAGACCGCGTCGTGGGATATCAGCTTGCGCACGGGGCCGTCGCCGATGCGCATGTAAACCGTCGAGCGCGGTTCGACCACAAGCCCCAGCGGCTTGGAGAGCCATTGATGGCCGGTGGCGATCACCTGGAAATGTTCGCCCATGACAAAGCTGTAGCCACTTGGCGTCCATCGTTGTTCAGAGCCATCGAGCAGGATGGTGGCCGAAGGGTCGGGACCGCCCAGGGTCGATCTGCGGGCGGCGGAATTGCGGCGCTGCTGCCTCAAGAAGGCGAGAAAGGTTGCGCTTCTCGCCAGAAGTGATCGCTTGGTCTCGCCCATTGCTCCAATCCCCTCTTGCCTTGGCCAGGAGTGTGGACCTTTTTCCGAAGTGGACAATCCCTGCCTTGGAACAATACGCCCGACCTTCAGCACGCTGGCTGGGCCAGTTGGCCATACTTCTTTGATAGCTTGAGCCGGGAATGCCCCGTTTATCGGCTTACGCATCGGGGAATTGCGCGATAGAGCTTTGCTTATGATGCTTCCCCGGATTGCCAACCAGCGCGCCATCATTGACCGTCGGCAGCTTGCCGATGCCATCGCGGCGGCGTTCGCCGAGAAGGGCGAGAAATCGCGGCAGGCCGTGGTGGAGCTGCTGCGTACCGCGCTGGAAGACGGCCGCGCCGAGATCGCCCGCAGGCTGGAAGCCAAGCCTTCCTCGGGCACGGAAAGCGCGCAGGCGCAGGCCTTCCTTGTCGATCAGCTGGTCCGCATCATCTACGACCATGTCGTCGGGCGCATCTATCGCGCGAGCAATCGCTCGATGGGCGAGCGTATCGCGGTGATCGCGGTTGGCGGCTACGGGCGCGGAGAAATGGCGCCGCATTCGGACGTCGACATCGCGTTCGTCACGCCGATCAAGCCGACATCGTGGTGCGAGCAGGTGATAGAGGCGCTGCTCTATTTCCTGTGGGACCTAGGCCTCAAGGTCGGCCATTCCAGCCGCTCGCTCGACGAGGTCGTGCGCATGGCCAAGAGTGACCTGACCATCCGCACCGCGCTGCTCGAAGGGCGCTATGTCTGGGGTGATCGTGACCTTTTCGACAGCGCGTCGGCCCGTTTCTGGGCGGAAGTCGTCAATGGCACCGAAAAGCAGTTCGTCGCCGAGAAACTGCAGGAGCGGAACGACCGGCACAAGCGGCTGGGCGACAGCCGCTATGTCGTCGAACCCAACGTGAAGGAGGGCAAGGGCGGTCTGCGCGACCTGCACACGCTCTACTGGATCGGCAAGTACATCCACAAGGTGCGCGACGCCTCGGAGCTGGTCGACGTCGGCCTGCTCACGGCAGAGGAATATCGCGCCTTCCGCCGTGCCGAGAACTTCTTCTGGGCGGTGCGATGCCATCTGCACACCATCACCAGGCGTGCGGAAGACCGGCTGACCTTCGACCTGCAGCGCGAAGTCGCCACCCGCATGAATTTCGCCGATCGCCCCGGCAAGAGCGCGGTCGAGCGGTTCATGCAGTACTTCTTCCTGCAGGCGAAACAGGTCGGCTCGTTGACCGGGGTGTTCCTGGCAGAGCTTGACGGGCAGTTCGCCAAGGAAAAGCGCGGCTTCCTCGCCGCCTTGCGCAGCCGCCGTCGCAAGAAGGTGGGGCCGTTCGTGATCGAGGCGGGCAAGCTGGCCGCGCCATCCGACACGACCTTCCAGGAAGATCCGGTCAGGCTGCTGGAGCTGTTTTCCTGTGCTGCATCGGAACAGGTCGAGATCCATCCGGAAACCATGCGCATCGCCCGGCGGGATTCGGGCCTGATCGACGCCGCGCTGCGCAAGGATCCGCGCGCCAATGCGCTGTTCATGGAGACGCTGACCAGCCGCAACGATCCCGAAACAGTGCTGCGCTGGATGAACGAGGCGGGCGTGTTCGGCCGTTTTGTGCCCGACTTCGGCCGGGTCGTCGCGCAGATGCAGTTCGACATGTATCATCACTACACGGTCGACGAGCATACCATCCGCGCGATCGGCCTGCTGGCGCGCATCGAGAAGGGTGAGGTCAAGGACGATCACCCGCTGGCCAGCGAAGTGGTCAGCAAGGTCGCCTCGCGCCGCGTGCTCTATGTCGCAACGCTGCTGCACGACATCGCCAAGGGCCGTCAGGGTGACCATTCGGTGCTTGGCGCGGAAGTGGCGATGAAGCTGTGCCCACGCCTCGGCCTGTCGGCTGCCGAGACCGAAGCGGTGGCCTGGCTGGTGCGCTGGCACCTCTTGATGAGCGCAACGGCGTTCAAGCGCGATCTGGCCGATTACAAGACCATCGCCGATTTCGTGAACACGGTGCAGAGCCAGGAGCGCCTGCGCCTGCTGCTGATCCTGACCGTGGTCGACATTCGTGCGGTGGGGCCGGGCGTGTGGAATTCGTGGAAGCGGCAGCTGCTGGGCGACCTGTTCGTTTCGGCAGAGGAAATGCTGCGGCTGGGCCACAAGACCCATGGCCGTGCCGAACGCATCGCCGCCAAGAAGAAGGCAGTCGCCACGATCCTGCGCGAGCGCGATGCGCTGATCGGGACGGTCGGCAAGCAGCTTGGCGATGCATACTGGATTGCCGAGCCGGAAGACATCATCGCGCTCAACCTCCAGCAGATGGACACCGCGCTGGGTGAGCCGCTTTCGGTGGAGGCGCACTGGTATCCGGCACGCGGGGCCACGCTAGTCACGGTGCTGGCGGCGGACCACCCCGGCCTGTTCTACCGCATCGCCGGGGGCATCCACCTTGCCGGTGGCAACATCATCGATGCGCGCATCCACACCGCCCGGAACGGCACTGCGGTCGACAATTTCCTCGTGCAGGACCCCTTGGGCCGCCCGCTCAACGAAGCCAGCCAGATCGCGCGGCTGAAGAATGCGATTGCCGATGCGCTGGCCAACCGGGTGAAGCTGGTGCCACAACTGGCCGCACGTCCGCTGGCGCGGCCACGTGCGGATGCGTTTGACGTGCGCCCGATCGTGATCTTCGATAACAAGGCCTCGAACCGCTTCACCGTGATCGAGGTGGGCGCGCGGGATCGCCCGGCGCTGCTCAACCAGCTTGCCCGCGCGCTTTTCGAGGCGCGGCTGGTGGTCCATTCGGCACACATCGCCACCTATGGCGAACGCGCGGTCGACACGTTCTACGTTACCGACGTGCTGGGCGAGAAGATCGACAGCGAGAGCCGGATGAAGACCGTC
The DNA here is from genome assembly GCF_058793515.1 of Novosphingobium sp. GW835-FHT14H07. NCBI lineage: Bacteria > Pseudomonadati > Pseudomonadota > Alphaproteobacteria > Sphingomonadales > Sphingomonadaceae > Novosphingobium > Novosphingobium sp. GW835-FHT14H07. Next base: position 142,915 of record NZ_JBXAFX010000005.1, on the reverse strand, counting down.
GAGAAGCGACTGCTCGAAGCGGCCGAGGATCGCAAGGTCAAGGCGGCGGCGTGATTGCCTGAGGCGATGACCGCACTCGCAATCGCCAAGCCGCGTCCCTATGTCATCAGGGATGAGTGAAGCCGAATATCTTTCCGGACGTCTGCTGCTGGCCATGCCGGGCATGGGCGATGCGCGATTCGATCATGCCGTGGTGGCGATGTGCGTGCATGACGAGCACGGGGCGCTGGGGATCGGCATCGGCCATGTGCGCGACGGGATCACCTTGCACGGGCTGCTGGAAGACGTTGACATCGATCCCGGCGTCGCGCCCGATGTGCCCATTCTCAACGGCGGCCCGGTAGAGACGGCGCGCGGCTTCGTGCTGCATTCGAACGACTGGGGCGGCGAGGGCAGCGTCACGGTCAATTCGCTGTGCGACCTGTCGGCTTCGATGGATGTGCTGCGTGCGATTGCTGAAGGGCGCGGGCCGAGCCGCTATCTTGTGGCCTTGGGCTACGCCGGATGGGGTGCAGGGCAGCTCGAAGGCGAAATGCGGCGCCATGGCTGGTACGCGGCGCAAGGGCGCCCGGAGATCCTGTTCGAGACGCCGACCGGGCGGCGCTGGCAGCAGGCGTGGAAGCGCGAGGGCATCGATCCTTCGCACCTCGTGGCGCAGACCGGCAGCGCCTGAACTCCGGCCAAACAAAAGAGCCGCCCCATCGCTGGAGCGGCTCTTCCGATTCTTGCCTCTGACTGCGATCAGCGCACGCGCACGGGCACGTATTGCGCCGGCGCGCCACGGCGCTGGATGCGAAGGAGCACGGCTTCGCGGCCTTCGGTCTTGGCTTGGCGGACGATACGTTCGAGATCCGCAATCGAGGCGACGTTGACGTAGTTTGCCGAAAGCACGATGTCGCCGCGCTGCAGGCCCTTGGCTCCGGCATCGGATGACGCATCGACGGCTGTGATGACCACGCCCTTTGCGTCCTCTCCCGCGCCCAACTGGCGGGCGATCTGCGGCGTGAGCGGAATTGCCGCTACGCCAAGCGAGGACTGCAGGACGCTTCCGCTCTGCTGCTGCTGCTTGCCGCCGAAGCCGCCATCTTCCTGCGCGTCGGGGTCGAAGCTCTGCTGGGCGAGTTCTTCCTCGGTCGGGCGCTTGCCGACCACGGTCTGGATGGTCAGGCGCTGCCCATTGCGGAGCAGTTCGATCGGGATACGCTTGCCGGGGGTGGTGTTGGCGACAATGAACGACAGGGTTTGGTCAGGCGTAACGTCCTTCCCATCGACCTTCACCACCACGTCACCGGCCTGCATGCCAGCCTTGGCAGCAGCTTGGCCTGGCTCTACCGCCTGAATGAACTCGCCACGGTTCTTCGGCAGACCGAGCGAGGCTGCAAGGTCTTCCGACAGTGGCTGGATACGCACGCCGAGATAGCCTCGATCGATTGCCTGGCCTGCGCGCAGCTTGTCGACGATGGGCGCGGCGATCTCTGCCGGAATGGCAAAGCCGATGCCGACCGATCCGCCGGTGGGCGAGAAGATGGCGTTGTTGATGCCGATGACGTTGCCGGCCATGTCGAACATCGGGCCACCCGAGTTGCCCCGGTTGATCGAGGCATCGGTCTGCAGATAGCGGTCATAGGCCGAGCCCGAACCGGTGTTGCGATAGACCGCCGAGATAATGCCCTGCGTGACGGTGCCGCCGAGGCCGAAGGGATTGCCGATGGCGATCACCCAGTCACCCACGCGCGCCTTTCGCGAATCGCCGAACTTGACGAAGGGGAAGGGCGTCGGCCGGCTGATCTTGAGCACGGCGAGGTCCGATGCGGCATCCTTGCCGATCAGCTTGGCGGGGTATTCAGTACCGTCGGGAGTGGTCACGGTGATCGATTCGACTTCGCCCTGCCCATCTGCGGTGATGACGTGGTTGTTAGTCACCACGTAGCCATCGGCCGAAATGATGAAGCCCGAGCCCAGCGACTGGGCTTCTCGCGTCTGCGGGCCACCCTGACCGCCACCGAACAGGTCGCCAAAGGGCGTTCCGGCAAACGGGTTGTTGTTCTGCACCTTCACGCGCTGGCGAGTGGAGATGTTCACCACCGCCGGCTGGAGTTGCTGCGTGAGGTCGGCAAAGCTCGACGGCGCGCCAGCGCGGGGAACGACGCTGCGCATTTCCGACTGGTCGTTCTGCGCGACTTGCGCGCCTGCCGGGAAGCCTGTCACCAGGGTCAGTGCGCTGCCTGCGAGCAGCAGCGCCGAAGTCACACCATAAGCGTATCGCACGTGGCCTGGTCCTCTTTGTCTATCATGCGCCGGGGGCGGCGCGGCTGACTTGTGCCAAAGTCGATTCACCCCCCTTGCGATGAACGGACTTTGAATGACGATGTTCCGTACCGTTCAGCTTGGGGATTACTTGCCCTTAAACTGCTTGAGGTACTCGTTGTCGGGCGAAAGCACGATGGAGGTGCTTGATCCCTTCTGCGCGAAAGTTGCGTCGTAGCTCTGCATTGCACGGTAGAAATCGTAGAATGCCGGGTCCTTGTTGAAGGCATCGGCATAGGTCTTGGCAGCGGTTGCCTCGGCGGTGGCGCGTATGATCTGCGCCTGCTTCTGGCCTTGCGCGCGGATCGTGGCGGCTTCCTGCTGGCGCGCGGTGGCCATCCGGGTGAACGCGGATTCGAGCGGGGTGCCTTCTGGAAGGTCAGCCCGCTTGATGCGCACGTCGATCACCTGTGCGCCATACTCGCGCGCCTCGCGGTCGAGCCCCTCGCGGATCTGCTCCATCGCGCGGCCACGGTCGGCAGTGAGCAGCGAGCCGAACGTGCGCTTGCCCAGTTCCTGACGCAAGGCGGAGTTGAGGATCGGCTGGAGCTGTTCGGCGACGCGTTCGGTCGTCCCGGCGGTCTGTACCATGCGCACCGGATCGATGATGCGGAAGCGGGCAAACGCGTCCACTTCGAGGCGGCGCTGGTCGGCCGAGAGCACCTGCTGGCGCTCCATGTCGAGATCAAGGATCCGCTTGTCGACATTGACCACCTTTTCCATGAACGGAATCCGCAGGACGATACCCGCGCCGGTCTGGCCGAAATCGGTCTTGGGTTCGAACCTGTTGACCACGCGGTTGGGCTGGCCGAGGCGGATGATCACCGCCTGCGTTTTCTCATCGACCACGGTAAGGCAGCTGGCGGCCGCCAGCAGGGCAACGCCTGCGGCGATGACGACGGCCTTGCGTTCGGCCCAAAAGGTCTGGATCGCGCTCATCTTACTGACCCCCTTCCTGCGGCTTCTGGCTGCGCTTCATTTCGGGCAGAGGCAGGTAGGCCTGGGTATTGGGCGTCTCGACGATCACCTTGTCGGTCTGGCTCAGCACACGCTCCATTGTTTCGTAGTACATGCGGCGACGGGTGACTTCGGGGGCGAGTTTGTACTGCTCGTAGACCTTGTCGAACGCGGTCGCTTCACCGCCAGCGCGGGCGGTGAGCTGTTGCGCCCAGGCTTGCGCCCGGTTGATCTCGCTCTGCGCGTCCTGCTGGGCGGCGAGCACTTCTTTGAAGGCATCGACGACCTTGGCCGGCGGATCGGTCTTCTTGATGTCGACGCCCTGGATGACGACCCCCGAGCGATAGGCATCGAGCACGCGCTGCATGCGCTCGCGCACGTTGAGTTCGATCTGCGCGCGGCCCGAGCCCATCACGTCGTTGAGGTTAACCTCGGCGATGGACTGGCGCATCGCGGCCTCGGCCACTTCGCGCACGGTCTGGTCAGGGTCGGCCAGCTGGAACATGTAGAGCTTCAGGTCCTTGATGTTCCAGCGGACGAGATAGGTGAGGTCAACCAGGTTCTGGTCGGCGGTGAGCATCAGCTTCTCGCCATCGCCCTCGGGGATCGATTCGCGGCGGATCGAGGTCACGTCCTCGACCTTGACCGACTGGATCGGCCAGGGAAGCGTGACCGCAGTCCCGGAATCCAGCGTGCGCGAATAGGAACCGAAAGTGGTGACCACGCCCTTTTCCTGCGGGGCGATCAGGTGGACCATCGAGGTGCCGAGGAATGCCAGCACGATGAGGCCGACCACGACCGGAGCCCACGACTTGCCATCGGGGCGCTGCGGCAGGCGCGGGATGTTGGGGCCACGGCCGCCGCCACCGTTGCCGCCACCCTTGCGGTTGCGGAAGATGTCTTCGATGTTCGGGCCACGCCGTCCGCTGTCCTTCGGACCATCGCCGGATTGCGGCGGGAGCCAGGGATTGCGCGGGCCTTCGGCACCCGGCGCCGCCGGCGGTGGTGTGGTGTCAGGAGCGTCACCGGAGGACCCGGCGCTCGATGTGGGCGCGTCGTTGCCGCCGCCCGAACCCCAGGGGCTTTTCTTGCCTGTCATGAAAAGGCCCGTCTCCCGGCCAAAGCGCGCGATCATTCCGCCCAAGTCTGTCATGACTTAGGTTATAGGAACCCTGCTCGTGAAAAACAGTGTCCATTCCCGAAAATTCATCTGCTAGGGCCGAACGAACAGCTCCGGGATGGAGCGGAACACGGGAAATGGCGTGAGCATCGACGAACAGGCACTGCGCAATGCGCTCGGGGAAGTGGCAGGGGACCGCCTGCAGACGGTGAAAGTGGCGGACGATACTGCAACTGTCATGCTTGAAGTCGGCGGGCTGGAGCGGCTCGATCGCGACAAGCTGGAAATGGCGGTGCGCGACGCGGCGCGCAAAGCGGGCGTTGGCGATTTGCGCCTTGGCATGACGGCAGAGCGCAAGTCGCGCGTGATCATCGCGGTGGGATCGGGCAAGGGGGGCGTGGGCAAGTCGACGCTGTCGGCCAATCTGGCGGTCGCCTTGCACCGGCTCGGGCGCAAGGTCGGTCTGGTCGATGCCGATATCTATGGCCCATCGCAGCCGCGCCTGCTGCTGACCGAGGGACGCAAGCCGGAGGCCGAGGACAACAAGATCCATCCGATCCCCTCGCCCTATGGCGTGCCGATGCTGTCGATGGGACATCTGGTGCAGCCGGGGCAAGCAATCGCTTGGCGCGGGCCGATGGCGGGCAATGCGCTGGGCCAGCTGATCGACGCGCACTGGGGCGAGGTGGAGATCATCGTCGTCGACCTGCCGCCGGGCACTGGTGACGTGCAACTGACCATGCTTTCGAAGCATAAGCCGGCCGGTGCGGTGATCGTCTCTACCCCGCAGGACCTGGCGCTGATGGATGCGACCCGCGCGATCGGCCTGTTCGAGCAGGGCAAGGTCCCGATCATCGGCATGGTCGAGAACATGGCCGGCTACATTTGCCCCCATTGCGGCGAAGAGAGCGATCCGTTCGGCGTGGGCGGAGCAGAAGCGGCAGCAAAGACGATGGGCCTGCCGTTTCTCGGTCGCGTCCCGCTCGATATGGCGATCCGGCGCGAGAGCGATGCAGGCAATCCCCCTGCCGCAGGTGACAGCCCGCAGGCCGAGGCATTCCTGTCGATCGCGCGCTCGGTCCTCGCCTGGCTCGACGGGAAGCGCTGAACTTCATGCGCCTGACGCGGCGAGGGATGCTGGTGGGAGCAGGAGTGGGCGGCGCCCTGCTCATCGCCTTCCCGCTGATCCCGCGCCGCCATCCCGTGCCGCTACAGGCGGGCAAGGGCGAGCATGTCGTCGATGCTTTCCTGAAGGTCGGCAGGGTCAAGGGTGGAAAGGACTGCGTGCTCACCGTCGCCGTTCCGTTCTGCGAGATGGGGCAGGGCATCACCACGCTGGTCGCGCAGATCGTGGCGGACGAGGCCGGAGCCGACTGGCGCAAGGTGGCGGTGGAAGCCGCGCCGATCGACCCCGCCTATGCCGATCCGGTCCTTTCGGCAAAGTGGGCACCGTTGTGGATGCCCGCCTTTGCCTCGCTGGGACAGGACGCAGACGGGATGCTGGCGCGGCTCCATGCCGAGCGCGGGCCGTTGATGATCACGGCCGACGGTACGGCGCTGGCGGCTTTCGAAACGCCCTTGCGCGAGGCTGGTGCGGCGCTGCGGGCGATGATGGCACAGGCGGCGGCAGACAAGTGGGGCGTCGGCTGGGAGGAGTGCGAGACGAAAGGCAGCTTCGTTTCGCATCAGAACACGCGCCTGTCGTTTGCCGAACTGCTTGATGCAGCAGTGGACTACGATCCCCCGGACGTGCCCGTTCTGCGCGCCGAGCCGCCGCGCGAGAAGCCAGGGCAGTTTCCTGAAGGATCGCCGCCCAGCCATCCCCGGCTCGACCTGCCTGCCAAGGTCGATGGGAGCTTCACCTTCGCCGGGGACGTTCGCCTGCCCGGGATGGTCTACGCGGCGATTGCGCATGGGCCGCAAGGGGCAAGCGTGCTGTCGAGCTATGACAAGCAGGCTGCAGTGGCGGTTCGGGGCCTTGTCGGCGTGGTCCATGCCAAGCGCTGGCTGGCCGCCGTGGCGACCGACTGGTTTAGTGCCGACAAGGCGGTGCGGGCGATGGAGCCGCGCTTCAAGGCCGACGGCCCGATTGCCGATGCCGAGAAAGTGCTGGTTGCGCTCGACAAGGCGCTGACCAAGGGGGAGCCGCAGCGGCTTCTGGCCGAGGGCGATCCCGACGCGCTGCTCGCCAGACCATCGCTTACGGCGCGCTATGATGTCGAACCGGCGTTCCATGCGCCGCTGGAGACCGCCAGCGCCACGGCGCGGATGCGGCATGGGTTGCTTGAGCTGTGGATCGCGACGCAGGCCCCGGAATGGGCAAGACGTGCGGCGGCCCGGGCGGCAGGTCTCTCGCGCCGGGACGTGATCGTCTATCCGATGCACGCCGGCGGCAGTTTCGATGCACGGCTCGACGTGCGCATTGCCGCAGAAGTGGCGGCGATCTGCAAGGTCATCGGCAAACCGGTGCAGCTGACGTACTCGCGCTGGCAGGAATCGTTGGCGGGCATCCCGCGCACGCCGGTTTCGGCGCAGCTCGACGGGGCGTTGAGTCCGGACAAGACGCAGGTGCTCGGCTGGCGGGCGCGGCTTGCGGTGCCGGCAACAGCAGTTGAATCCGGCGCGCGTCTGCTTGATGGCTGGGGGGTGAGCCAAGCGCTCGAGCTGCAGGATCGGGTTGATCCGATGGCGTGCGAAGGCGCGATGCCACTCTATCGCATTCCGGAAAAGGCGGTGGAGCAGGTGCCGCTGGCGCTGCGCCAGCCAACGGCGCGCTTCCGCGGGCAGGCGCACGGCTATACCGCGTTCTTCACCGAAAGCTTCGTTGACGAGCTGGCGCATGCGGCGGGCAAGGAACCGCTGTCGTTCCGCGTCGGCATGCTCGAGGGTGAGCCGCGGCTGGTGGCCTGCCTGCAAGGTGCCGGACGCCTGGCGCAATGGGGCGGAGGCATCGAGGCCTCGGGGCAGGGGATTGCCTGCCACCAGATGGAACTGGCCACGGGCGGTGGGGCCGTGCGCAAGGGACTGATCGCGGTCGTCGCCACCGCGCGCAGCGAAGCCGGCGTCGTGCGGGTGGACCGCTTGAGTGCGTATGTCGACATCGGGCGCATCGTCAACGTGAGCCTTGCCCGGCAACAGATTGAAGGCGGGTTGATGTTCGGCCTTGCCCACGCGGTCGGCGGGGCGAGCGGCTATGCCAGGGGGCGGCCCTTGGCGGGCAGACTCTCGCAATTGGGGCTACCCCTGCTTGCCGATTGCCCCAAGGTTGATATTGCCTTTGCCGACAGCAACGAAGACCCGTTCGACCCCGGCGAGCTGGGCATGGTCGCGGTGGCTCCTGCCATTGCCAATGCCCTGTTCTCCGCCACGGGCGTGCGCTTCCGCCGCCTGCCCCTGATTTCCGAAGGCCTTTGAGCCTCTTCCCAAGGATTGCAATGGAACGTCCTGCCGATCACCCCAATGTGCTTACCGGCAAGGTCGGCGTGCTTGTCGTCAACCTCGGCACGCCCGACGCGCCCGATGTCGATTCGGTCAAGCGCTACCTCAAGGAGTTCCTGTCCGATCCGCGCGTGGTGGAGATCCCCAGGCTGATCTGGCAGCCGATCCTGCGCGGCATCATCCTCAACACGCGGCCGAAGAAGTCGGCACATGCCTATTCGCAGGTGTGGAGCGAGGACGGCTCGCCGCTGGCTGCGATCACCAAGGCGCAGGCCGGTGCGCTGCAGGAACGTCTGGGCGATGCGGCGATCGTGCGCCATGCGATGCGCTATCAGTCGCCGTCGATGGCCAAGGAGCTCGACGCGCTGGTGGCAGCGGGGTGCGAGCGCATTCTGGTGGCCCCGCTCTATCCGCACTATTCGGGCGCGACGACCGCATCGGCGCTGGACGCCCTGGCCGACTGGATCAAGCTGCGTCGTCGTCTGCCCGCGCTGCGCACGCTACCGCCCTATCACGATGATCCAGCCTTTATCGGTGCGCTTCATGCCGACATGACGCGGCAGATGGCCGCGCTGGACTTTGCGCCGGAACTGTTGCTGCTGAGCTATCACGGCATGCCCGAGCGCACGCTCTACCTTGGCGATCCATACCACTGCCACTGCCAGAAGACTTCGCGCCTGCTGTCGGAGCGGTTCGCGCAGAGCCATCCTGGTTTGCGGCTGGTCACGACGTTCCAATCACGCTTCGGGCGGGCCAAGTGGCTCGAGCCTGCAACCGATGCCGTGCTGGCGGTTGAGGCCGAGAAGGGAACGAAGCGCGTGGTCATCGCCGCGCCGGGCTTTTCGGCGGACTGTCTGGAGACGCTGGAAGAGCTGGCGATTCGCGGCAAGGAAGACTTCGAGGCGGCGGGCGGTACGCACTTCGCCGCGCTCGAGTGCCTCAACGCCGGGCAGGCCGGCATGGACCTGCTGGAGACGATGGCACGGCGCGAGCTGGCGGGCTGGATCGAATAAGGCTCTTGGCCGCTGCTGACAGGCGTGTTAATTGACCGGTTAAACCAGAACGCCGGGAGACACCATGGCCAGCATCGCACCCGAGGCTGCTGCTAACCTGCATACAGAACGCGCCAATCCGCACTGGGTACGGCTGGGCGGCGATCACAAGCTTGACCATATTCCTGGCGACGACGGCTGGCCCGTGCTCGGCACCACGCTGAAGCAACTGGCCGATCCGCTGGGCTTCCAGAAGCGCATGGTCGAAGCTTACGGCCCGGTTTTCCGCACGCGCAGCTTCGGTCGGCGCGGGGTCAACCTGATCGGGGCCGATGCCAACGAACTGGTGCTGTTCGATCGCGACAAGCTGTTCTCGAACGAGCAGGGCTGGGGGCCGGTGCTGAACCTGCTGTTCCCGCGCGGGCTGATGCTGATGGATTTCGAGGCACACCGGGTTGACCGGCGGGCCTTGTCGATCGCGTTCAAGCCCGAGCCGATGCGGGCCTATTGCGGGGTACTGAATACCGGGATTGCCTCGGCGATGGAGCAGTGGGCCAAGAGCACTGGGAATGGCTCGATGCGCTTTTACGACGCGATCAAGGCGCTCACGCTGGACACGGCGGCATCGAGCTTCCTCGGCCTGCCGCTGGGGCCTGAGGCAGACCGGCTGAACAAGGCCTTCGTCGACATGGTGCAGGCCTCGGTCGGCGTGGTGCGCAAGCCGCTGCCCTTCACCAAGATGGGCAAGGGCGTGGCCGGGCGACGGCTGATGGTCGACTACTTCGGGCGGCTGGTGCGCGAGCGTCGGGCCAATCCGGGGCAGGACATGTTCAGCCAGTTCGCGCTCGCGACCCGAGACGACGGCTCGTTGCTGCCGGAGGACGTGGTGGTCGATCACATGATCTTCCTGATGATGGCGGCGCACGACACGATCACCTCTTCAGCAACGGTGCTGTTCTGGCAGCTGGCCAGGAACCCCGGGTGGCAGGACCGCCTGCGGGCCGAGGCGCGCGCGGTGACGGGAGGGGATGGCCTGCCCTTGGCCTACGAGGACCTTGGGCGGATGGAACTGACCGAGATGGCCTTCAAGGAAGCGCTGCGCTTCATGCCGCCGGTGCCGAACATGCCGCGCCGGGCGCTGCGGGACTTCCGCTTCGGCGGCTATGACATTCCGGCCGGGACCCCGATCGGGATCAGTCCGGCAGCGGTTCATGCCGATCCGGCTCACTGGGAATCGCCCGAGATCTTCGATCCCATGCGCTTTACCGCGGACAAGGTGGCGGCGCGGCACAAGTATGCCTGGGTGCCGTTCGGCGGCGGCGCGCACATGTGCCTGGGGCTGCATTTTGCCTATATGCAGGTCAAGCTTCTGGCCAATCACATCCTCACGCGATTCGAGGTGCGGATGGCCGCCGGTGCCGAGCCGCTGTGGCAGGCCTGGCCGATCCCGAAGCCGCGTGACGGCCTGAGGGTGGAGATGCGCCGAATCTGTTGACGATTCGGGTGTCCACAGTTATGGGGCGCGCTTTCCGGCGGGACATCCCGCCACTGGATGAGATTCACGCGGTCGCTCCTGGCGCCCGCCAAGGCACGAGAAACAGGAAGACCATGGCCAACACGCCGCAAGCCCGCAAGCGTATCCGTCGCAATGAACGTCGCGCCGAAATCAACGGCAACCGCCTTTCGCGCATCCGCACCTTCGTGAAGAAGGTCGAGACTGCACTGGCTGGCGGCGACAAGACGGCTGCTGCTGCGGCGCTGAAGGAAGCCCAGCCCGAGCTGGCGCGTGGCGTTGCCCGTGGCGTGCTCCACAAGAACACCGTCGCGCGCAAGATGTCGCGCCTGTCGAAGCGCGTCGCCGCGCTCTGACTTTGGCAGGATGATTCGCTGCTCGAAGCGGCGGACATTCTTCCAGAGCGGCACAAATAAAGAACATGGTCGGCGATGATTTCGCCGGCCATTTTCATTTGTGTGCCTACTGATCCGCAGTCTTCCGCATTGTTACATTGTGCAGTCGCAACAAGTCACGGAATCTACGCGATTCGCATGACCGTGCATGACTGCATAAGTAAAAAGCCTTAGTTTTCAGCTATTTGATGCATCTCTGCGGGTTAGGGCGAGTCAAGGGCATTTATTTCAGTTTTTTTGCTCCCTGCCCGCTTGCGCGAAGGGGGCGAACCCCAATAGACAATGCGGACCGGGGGCGGGAATCACTGCCACTTGGTGTCACTTGAAATTTCATCGAACAGGGTCTGCTGCGCCTTGTGCGGCAGAGCAGGGGCATTTTGTGTCTGCGTGCCGGGGAAGCGCGCGGGCCAATTCAGTCGAGGCAGCGAAGCGTGAAAGTAGACGATTTCGCAGGGGGAAGCGCGGTCAGCGCCATGGCGACCACTGCCAAGGGCGAAGGCGAGCGTAGCATGACGGGCAAGAAGGGACGTGACAGCACAATGATCGAGGACCAGGAAGCGCTGGATCTGGCAGCAGACTGGGCCGACATCAGCCAGGGTCTGAAGAAGGACCTTGGGCCGCAACTCCACGCGCAGTGGATCAAGCCGATCCAGCTCGGTTCGTTCTGCAAGGAAACCGGGACGCTCGACCTGTTCCTGCCGACCGAATTCTCGGCGAACTGGGTGGCCGATCGGTTCGCCGATCGCCTCAGCCTTGCCTGGAAGATCGCACGCTCTGAAGTGCGCCAGGTGCGCATCACCGTCCACCCGCGCCGCCGCTCGATGCCGGAGCTGCGTGTCGGTGGCGAAGCGCCGATCGCGCCGCGCGCTCCGGTTCACGCTGCTCCGGCGATGCTCGATTCGGCGCTGTCCGGTCTCGACCCTTCGCTGACTTTCGCCGAGTTCGTCTCCGGCTCCGCCAACGTGCTGGCGGTCAACGCGGCGCAGCGCATGGCCGCGGTCGAGACCCCGCAGTTCTCGCCGCTCTACCTCAAGGGCTCGACCGGACAGGGCAAGACCCACCTGCTCCACGCCATCGGCCACGCCTTTGCCGCCAACAAGCCGGGCGCGCGCATCTTCTACTGCTCGGCAGAGCGGTTCATGATCGAATTCGTCCAGGCCATGCGCTCGAACGAGATGATCGAGTTCAAGGCCCGTCTGCGCGGCTTCGACATGCTGCTGGTGGACGACATCCAGTTCATCATCGGGAAAGCCAGCACGCAGGAGGAATTCCTCCACACGATCGATGCGCTGATGAGCGCAGGCAAGCGCCTCGTCGTCGCCGCTGACCGTGCGCCCCAAGCGCTGGACGGCGTCGAGCAGCGCCTGCTCTCGCGCCTGTCCATGGGTCTGGTGGCGGACATCCAGCCGGCCGACATCGAACTGCGCCGCAAGATTCTCGAGCATCGCCTGGGCCGCTTCGGCAACACGCAAGTGCCGGCGGACGTGATCGAGTTCCTCGCTCGCACCATCAACCGCAACGTGCGCGAGCTTGTCGGCGGTCTCAACAAGCTGATCGCCTATGCCCAGCTGACCGGGCAGCCGGTTTCGCTGCAGCTTGCTGAAGAGCAGCTGACCGACATCCTCTCGGCCAACCGCCGTCGCATTACCATCGACGAGATCCAGCGCACGGTCTGCCAGTTCTACCGCGTCGACCGCACGGAAATGGCCTCGAAGCGTCGTGCCCGTGCCGTGGTGCGTCCGCGCCAGGTTGCGATGTACCTCGCCAAGGTGCTGACGCCCCGCTCCTACCCGGAAATCGGCCGCAAGTTCGGCGGACGCGATCACTCGACCGTGATCCACGCCGTGCGCCTGATCGAGGAACTGCGCACCCGCGACGCCGACATGGACGGTGACGTGCGCACGCTGCTGCGGCAGCTGGAGGACTAAGAGAAAGGGAAATGCGAGGGTGATGACCCTCGCATTTCCCCTTCTTCTTCCCTAATTGCGTCGCATGACGCCAGACCGCTTAGACCGCTTCGCCCGCCATATCGTCCTGCCCGAAGTGGGTGCGATGGGGCAGGCGAAACTGGCGCAGAGCCATGCCGTGCTGATCGGCATGGGCGGCATTGGCTCGCCTGCGCTGCAGTACCTCGCGGGAGCAGGAGTTGGCCGCTTGACGCTGGTGGATGACGACGTGGTCGAGGCGAGCAACCTGCAGCGGCAGACCATCTATACCGAAGCCGACATCGGCAAGGCCAAGGCCGAGGCGGCAGCAGCGTGGGTCAAGGCCTTCGATCCAGCGCTGGAGGTTTCGGTGCATGTCCTGCGCATCAATCGCGACAACGCTGAAAGCCTGATCACCGGGGCGGATGTGGTGCTCGACGGCTGCGACAACTTCGCCACGCGGCTTGCCGTTTCGGACGCCTGCGTCAAGGCGGGTGTGCCGCTGACCAGTGCTGCGCTCGGGCGGTTCCAGGGGCAGGTGGCGAACTTTGCCGGTCATCGAGAGGACCATGCCTGCTACCGCTGTTTCGTTGGCGATGCCTTCGATGCCGAGGATTGCGATAGCTGCGCCGATCTTGGCGTGCTGGGCGCGATGGTCGGCATGGTCGGTGCGTTTGGCGCGATGGCGGCGATGCGGGTGCTGCTCGAGGGCGTATCGGCGCTCGGCGATCCCCAGTGGGGGCAATTGCACGTCATGGACGGCCTGAAGCCCTCGCTGCGCACGATGCGCATTGCGCGGGACCCCGAGTGCAAAGGCTGCGGCGTGCCTGCCTGAACGCCTCCTGAAGGCAAAGAAAAGGGCGCGAGGACCGAAGTCCCCGCGCCCTTTCTGTCTGGCCTGAAGCCGCTGCTTACGAGGCGAGCTTGCGCAGCACGTAGTGCAGGATGCCACCGTTCATGAAGTACTCGACTTCGTTGGCGGTATCGATGCGGCACAGCGCCGTGAAGGTCAGCTTGGTGCCGTCCTTGCGCGTCACTTCGACTTCCACGTCCTGGCGCGGCTGCAGGTTGGCAACGCCCTTGATGGTGAAGGTGTCGTCGCCCGAGAGCGCCAGCGAGTGGCGGTTCTGGCCTTCCTTGAACTGCAGCGGCAGCACGCCCATGCCGACGAGGTTCGAGCGGTGGATGCGCTCGAAGCTTTCGACGATCACGGCGCGAACGCCGAGCAGGTTGGTGCCCTTGGCCGCCCAGTCACGGCTGGAGCCAGTGCCGTATTCCTTGCCCGCGATGACCACGGTCGGCGTTCCGGCAGCCTTGTGCTTCATGGCCACGTCGTAGACCGAGCCGACCTCGTCGCCATAGCGCGAGAAGCCGCCTTCGACGCCGGGGACCATTTCGTTCTTGATGCGGATGTTGGCGAAAGTGCCGCGCATCATGACTTCGTGGTGGCCACGGCGCGCGCCGTAGGAGTTGAAGTCCGCCTTCGAGACCTGATGCTCCATCAGCCACTGGCCGGCGGGGCTGTCAGCCTTGATCGAACCGGCCGGCGAGATGTGGTCGGTGGTGATCGAATCGCCAAGGATCAGCAGCGGCTTGGCCTCGATGATGTCGCTGACCGGAGCCGGCGTCATCGACATGCCTTCGAAGTACGGCGGATTGGCGACATAGGTCGACCCGGCGCGCCACGAGTAGGTTTCCGAACCGGTAACGTTGATCGCCTGCCAGTGGGCATCGCCCTTGTAGACGTCGGCATAGCGCGCCTGGAACATGGCGCGGTCCATGCAGCCGGCCATGGTGGTGGCGACTTCGCTGTTCGAGGGCCAGATGTCCTTGAGATAGACATCAACGCCGTCCTTGCTCTTGCCGATCGGGGTGGTGGTGAAGTCTTCGACCACGGTGCCCTTGAGCGCATAGGCAACAACCAGCGGCGGCGAGGCGAGGAAGTTGGCGCGCACGTCGGGGCTCACGCGGCCTTCGAAGTTGCGGTTGCCAGAGATCACGGCAGCGGCAACCAGGCCGTTGTCGTTGATCGCCTTGCTGATCGGCTCGGCGAGCGGGCCCGAGTTGCCTATGCAGGTGGTGCAGCCATAGCCGACGAGGTTGAAGCCAACCGCGTCGAGGTGTTCCTGCAGGCCAGCCTTGTTGAGGTAGTCAGTGACCACCTGCGAGCCGGGTGCCAGCGAGGTCTTGACCCAGGGCTTGGGCTTGAGGCCGAGTTCGTTGGCCTTCTTGGCGACGAGACCGGCAGCCACCAGCACGCCCGGATTCGAGGTGTTGGTGCACGAAGTGATCGCGGCGATGGTCACGTCACCGTCGCCGATGTCGAAGTCCTTGCCTTCGACGGGGACGCGGGCCGGGGTCTTCTTGTAGGTGTTGGCCATGTCGGCATTGAACACGTCGTCGACTTCGGGAAGCGACACGCGGTCCTGCGGACGCTTGGGGCCGGCGAGCGAGGGCACGACGGTGCCGAGGTCGAGTTCGAGGGTCGAGGAGAAGATTGGCTCGACGGCAGGATCGATCCAGAAGCCCTGCTCCTTGGCATAGGCTTCGACGAGCGCGATCTGCGCTTCCTCGCGGCCGGTCAGGCGCATGTAGTCGAGCGTCTTGTCGTCAATGCCGAAGAAGCCGCAGGTGGCGCCGTATTCCGGAGCCATGTTCGCGAGCGTCGCGCGATCAGCCAGCGACAGGGCGGCAAGGCCGGGGCCGTAGTATTCGACGAAGCGGCCGACCACGCCATGCTTGCGCAGCATGTTGGTGCAGGTCAGTACGAGGTCGGTCGCGGTGACGCCTTCCTTGAGCTCGCCGGTGAACTTGAAGCCCACGACTTCGGGGATGAGCATCGAGACCGGCTGGCCGAGCATCGCGGCTTCTGCCTCGATACCGCCCACGCCCCAGCCGAGCACGCCGAGGCCGTTGACCATGGTGGTGTGGCTGTCGGTGCCGACGCAGGTATCAGGGTAGGCAACCGTGACGCCGTTCTGGTCGGTCGAGGTCCACACGGTCTGGGCGATGTTCTCGAGGTTGACCTGGTGGCAGATCCCGGTGCCGGGAGGCACGGCGTAGAAGTTGTTGAGGCTCTTCGAACCCCACTTGAGGAAATCGTAGCGCTCCATGTTGCGCTGGTATTCGATTTCCATGTTCTCTTCGAAGGCCTTGGGGTGGCCGAATTCGTCCACCATGACCGAGTGGTCGATGACGAGGTTGACCGGCACCAGCGGGTTGATCTTGCTGGTGTCACCGCCGAGCGTGGCGATGGCATCGCGCATCGCGGCAAGGTCGACCACGCAGGGCACGCCGGTGAAATCCTGCAGCAGCACGCGCGCGGGGCGGTACTGGATCTCGCTGTTCGATTCGGTGGGGCTCTTCTGCCAGTCGACGATTGCCTTCACGTCATCGGTGGAGACGGTAAAGCCGCCATCCTCGAAGCGGAGAAGGTTTTCGAGAAGGACCTTCATCGAGAAGGGCAGGCGCGAAACGTCGCCGAACTTCTCCGAAGCCTTCTTGAGCGAATAATAGGCATAGTCCTTGCCGCCCACGTTCATCGTGCTGCGGGTGCCGAGCGTATCCTGTCCGACCTGGGTCATGGCTGTGCGTCTTCCCTCCTGTCGCGGCCGTTGCTGTACGGTGCCACGCGGGGAATCGCTCTTGGACCAAAGGCCCGTGGCGGCGCGGCGAGTTACGGCCTGAAAGCGAGAGGGCGATGCGCGCAAAGCGCGGGCACGTCAAGGGCGAGAGGGGCGCAAATCTCGCATGTGCAGCGCGATTTATCCTGGAGGAACACTTATTGATTTGCAATTGCAAGAACGGCCAGCATTGCGCCCGCTTCAGGTGTGCGCGATCGCCTCGGCCGGGGGCTTTCTGGTGGCATAGAGGCACCCTGCGACAATCAGAGTGACCCCGGCGAGCATAGGCACTGTCACCTGTTCCGAGAAGGCGATCCATCCGACAATCGCAGCCCAGATGAACGCCGTATATTCCAGGGGCACCAGAAACTGCGCTTCTGCTCGGCCATAAGCCCAGCTCAAAAGCATGATCGATGCGGCAGACAGGATCGCCGACCCGACGATCAGCCACCAGACCTCACCAGTGGGAAATGGCGCGAACCACCATGCTCCCATACCCAGAAAGCCGAACTGGACGAGAGCCTGGAAGAAGGCCACTTCCTCGGGCTTGGCGAGAAGCGCCTGTTGACGCTGCAGGACCAGATTCCATGCGTAGAGCACCGCGGACACCAGTGTTGCGACAAGCCCCTTCATGGCTTCGGCGTCCGAGGGGCCATCGAACTTGCCGCCAGCAATGACGACCACCCCTGCAAGCGCCAGAAGCGAGCCGCCTATGGCTGCGGGCCTTACCTTCTCTCCCAGCATGATTGCAGCGAGATAGAGCGCGATCAGCGGCGCGATGAAGGACAGCGCAATGCCCTCTGCCAGTGGAAGCCGCACGATGCCATAGAAGAACAGCGTTGCCATGACAGAGGCAACCGACCCGCGCAGGAGGTGTACCTTGAGCACGGTCCAGGCAGGCCAGCCCTGCCCGCGCCAGAGCCACAGCGGAAACGTCAGCAACGATCCGGCAAGGCCTCGCCAGCACATCGCAGCATAGGCGCCGATTGCCAGTGAAGCGGCCTTCATCACCCCGTCCATCACCGAGAACAACGCAAGCCCGAGCATCGTGGCAAGGACAGGGAGCAGTAGCGGGCGATGAGCGTTCATCGCTCAGGCCATAGGCAAACTGGTTGCGATTTGAAACGATCATCTGGCCGCCGGGCGCGATTCAGGCTCCAGACAGGCGCGATACTTGATAGTCCCCCGCTTGATAGTCCAGTGGCCTTGGGGCAGGACATTGGCGGTGGTGCGGCCGCCCGCGACGGCGCAATTGAACAGGGAAGTGCGGAACGTGAAGCTTGCGAAATTCGGTATCGGGACCTCGGGCAAGTTTGGCGTGGCCCTTGTGGCGCTGACGTTCGCGGCACAGCCGCTTGTTGCCCAGACGGCGCCAGCATCCGGTCCGATCGACGTGACCAAGCAAGCCAAGCCGCCAGTGGTCGCGCCAACCGTCGCAGCTCCGGTCGTAACCGCGGCCCCGTCGGCGCCCGTCGCTGCGCCGCATTGGACACAAGCGGATGCTAAGGCCCTACTGGCAGCAATAAAGGGGATCGGAGCAGAAGGGCTGTTCCCCAAAGACTACCAGCCGGAAGCGTTGTCTGCGGCAATCGTGAAGGGCGAAGGTCCGGAGCTCGATGAAACGGCGACGAAGCTCTTCACATGGCTGGCCGAGGATTTGCGCGATGGCCGCACGCCGATGACGGCGCGCGTGCAGTGGTTCGCGGTTGATCCCGACCAGGACGTCAATCCAACCTCGTTGATCCTCGCCGAAGCGCTCGACAAGCATGATGTCAAGGGCGCGCTGATGGCCCTCCTTCCGACGGTGCCGGATTACGCTGCGCTGAAGGCGGCTTTGCCCAAGGCGCAGACCCAGAAGCAGGCGGCGCTGATTCGGGCGAACATGGACCGCTGGCGCTGGCTCGCCCGCGATCTCGGTTCGCAGTACCTGCTGACCAATGTGCCCGAGCAGATGCTGCGCCTGACGGTCAAGAACAAGATCATCAGCACCTATAAGGTCATCGTCGGCAAGCCCGGCAAGACTGCGACGCCCCAGCTTGCCGAGACGGTCGAAGGCGTCATCTTCAACCCGACTTGGACCGTGCCGCAGTCGATCGTCGTCGGCGAAGGGCTGGGAGCACGTCTGGTGAACAATCCCAGGCAGGCCGAGCGCGAAGGCTACAAGGTGACCAAGGCGGCTGATGGCACGATCTATGTCGTCCAGCAGCCCGGAGACAACAATTCGCTGGGCCGCATGAAGCTCGATATGCCCAACGAGCATGCGATCTTCCTGCATGATACGCCGAACCGGAACCTGTTCAATCTGACAGCGCGCGCGCTGAGCCACGGCTGCGTGCGCGTCGAACGGGCGACGGAGCTGGCCATGACGATGGCGATCCTCGGCGCGAGCATGACGCCGGACGATGCGGTCGCCGCCCATACTTCGAAGGTCTACACCAAGGTGCCTATGACCAAGACCTTCCCGGTCTATCTGACCTATTTCACCGTCGCGCGCGACGTGAACGGCATGCTGCGGTCATTCCCCGACATCTATAACCGAGACGCGCCGGTGCTGGCGAGTTTTGCCCAGCCGCGCCAGCAGCATACCACGCAGCGCAAGAGCAACGAGGAAGTGATCAAGCTCGACAATCCGCTGTAATTCGACGGTGCCGAGGACAAGGTTCAGCATCTGCCAGCGCAAGCGGCGGTTCGGTGGCGCGGATGAAGCGGCTGTTGCTGCGCAGGCAAGCGAGCTTGTCCTGCATCCCTACCATTGCGACCGGTGTTTTGGCTGGCACTTGACGAGCAGGACGAAGGGGCGGCGCGTCCCTCGTCCCCGATCCGGTATTCAGCCCAGGCCCAACCTGTCGGCGTAGAGCAGGCGCCCGCCGGAAAGGTGCCACAAGGCTTCGTTGAAGTCCGCCTCGCTCATGGCGAAGCAGCCGTCAGAGCGGCCCAGCTTGCCCCACTTCTCGAGCATTGCGGGATTGGCGTACCACGCGGAATGCAGCACGATTGCGCGGTCAAGCACGTTGGAGTTGTCCGGTTCCAGGCCGCCCAGGCGAATCGAGGTTCCGTACTTGCCCTTGTACCACTCCCAGGTGACGTAGGCGCCACGCGAGGTGGCAAGGCTGCCGACTTCGTTGGAAAAGGTCTTCAGGAAGCCATCGTGCTCAGGGTCGGAACCGCGGCCGTGCGCGACGAGGAAAGACCTGACTTCGCCGCGTTCCAGATTGGCAAAGTGGAAGCGGGGCAAGGACGAGGGCATCGCAAAGTCCGCAATGCCGACGATATCGGTCCGCCACAGCGACGCGCGGTGCTTCTCCACCTGCTCGGCGGCAATGCGCAGGACTTCGCGGTGCTGCTGGTTGGGATAGTAGGTTGCTGCCGCCACGCGCGGCGGGAACACGGCAGCGACGGCGCTTGCCGCAGCGCCTGCCAGTACCGTTCGCCTGTCGACTTTGTCTGTCATGTCCGGTCCCGTAACACGCTTTCGCCTTATCAAGCGTGAACGGCGAGCATTCTATGCATTTGCGACCGGATTTCCAGCATCTGAGCCAGGCTGTGCCGCGAACTGGCTTCCCAGCTGGCTCAGGGCTTCGCCGTCCACGCGCATGACCGTCCATTCGTCCATGAACCTGGCGCCGAGCGACTTGTAGAAACCGATCGCCGGCTCGTTCCAATCGAGCACCGACCATTCCAGACGCGCACAGTCCCGCTCGACCGCCAAGGCGGCCAGATGCGAGAGCAGCGCCTTGCCGAGGCCGGAGCCGCGGGCCTCAGGTTGCACGAACAGGTCTTCGAGGTAGATCCCCGGCTTGCCTTCGAACGTCGAGAAATTGTGGAAGAACAAGGCAAACCCTTGCGGCTCGCCATCCAGCTCTCCGATGACGACTTCGGCATAAGGGCGCGGGCCGAAGAGCTTGGCTGCCAGCACCGCCTCGTCGAAGCGGACTTCGTGCGCCAGCTTTTCATACTCGGCGAGAGCGCGGATGAGTTCGGCGATCAGGGGTGTGTCGGCCTGGGTCGCCGCGCGGATGGAGATGGTCATGAACGACGACTAGCGATTCGCCAGGAACCTTGCCAGCCCCGCAGAATTGCGAAAGGCATGAACACCATGATCCGCGCCGCGCTTGCCTCGGTACCAGTGCTTCTGGCGCTTGCCGGCTGTTCGCCCGACGGTGGGAGGCCGACGGCTTCGCTACCCGCTCCCGCATCGCAAGCTTCAACGCCGCCAGTTCCGACGCCTTCGGCAGCCGTTACGCGGATCCTTGATCGGGTTGCGGCGGATCAGTTGCTGCGTAATTCCGGCGTGACCTTGCAATGGATCAACTGGAATACGCGCGGCACTGCCAATGCGCGGGACGATGCCGGGGTGATAAGGCTCACGGCAAGTCAGGCTTCGTCGAATGGCCCCGGCCGCCTGTGGCTCGATGGCCGTGTGACGGAGATCGGCGCAGATTACTTCGTCTTTTCAGGCACGATCCGCATTACAGACACGCCCGACGCGGGCCGCAGATGCGAGGCGACCCGCGAAGACTGGCGCTTTGCCGTGACGCAGAATCGCCCATATTGGCGCTTGCGCACCTTCGAATGGTGCGATGAACTCACCGACTACATAGACATCTACAAACCCGCCGCGGGGCGCTGACGGGTCATTCAGCCGCTTCGGTGACGTTCCCCGCGTCGGTCGTCGCCGCTTCGATCTCGGCGGCTTTCTTCTCTACCAGCGATACAATGTGGTCCAGCATCTCTTCGGACTGGATAGTGTGGTCGGTCACGCCCGAGAGGTAGACCATGTGCTTGCCGTTGCCGCCGCCGGTGAGGCCGATATCGGTCTCGCGCGCTTCGCCGGGGCCGTTCACGACGCAGCCGAGCACTGACAGCGAGATCGGCGTCTTGATGTGGGAAAGGCGGCTCTCCAGCGCCTCTACCGTGCGGATCACGTCAAAGCCCTGACGCGCACAGGATGGGCACGAGACCACGCGGACACCGCGCGTGCGCAGGCCGAGGCTCTTGAGGATCTCGAAGCCGACGCGGACTTCCTCTTCCGGTTCCGCCGAAAGCGATACGCGCAAGGTATCGCCAATGCCCGCCCAGAGCAGGTTGCCGATGCCGATCGAGGACTTGACCGTGCCGCCGATCAACCCGCCAGCCTCGGTAATGCCAAGGTGCAGCGGGCAATCGACCGCTTCGGCAAGTCCCATGTAGGCAGCGACCGCGAGGAATACGTCAGAGGCCTTCACCGCCACTTTGTATTCGTGAAAATCGTGGTCCTGCAGCAGCTTGATATGATCGAGCGCGCTTTCGACGAGGGCCTCGGGGCAGGGCTCGCCGTACTTTTCCAGCAGGTCCTTCTCGAGGCTGCCGGCGTTGACGCCGATACGGATCGCGCAGCCATTGGCCTTGGCGGCCCGGACCACTTCCGCCACGCGGTCGTTGCTGCCGATGTTTCCGGGATTGATGCGCAGGCAGGCAGCGCCAGCATCGGCAGCTTCAAGCGCGCGCTTGTAGTGAAAGTGGATATCCGCAACGATCGGGACGCGGGCGGCTTTGGTGATCTGGCGCAGCGCCGTGGTGCTTTCGACGTCCGGGCACGAGACGCGGATGATGTCGGCACCGGCATCCTCGCAGCGGCGGATCTGGTCGATCGTGGCCACGGCATCGGACGTCAGGGTGTTGGTCATCGTCTGCACGGTGATCGGAGCGTCCCCGCCAACGGGAACACTGCCGACCATGATCTGGCGGCTCTTGCGACGCGCGATATCGCGCCAGGGACGGATCGAGGACATGGGCACTCTATAGGGATTAAGGAGCCGGTCCGGAAGGCGTCTAAACCGGCCCGGCAAACATGAATTCGGGATCGCAGTGGTCACCCACCCAGAATTCGATGTCGGCCACCTTGTCGAGGCCATAGCGCCGGTAGAAGCGCTGCGCATCGGGATTGTGAGCATAGACCGAAAGCTGCATCTCGTCCGCGCCCCAGGCCCGCGCTTCGGCCAGGGCCCAGTCCATCAGCCGCGCACCGTGGCCACGCCCGATCAGGTCAGGGTCGGTGTAGAGCTGCTTGAGTTCCATCGGTGAGCTTGCTGGTGTCTTCTGCGGAAGCGAACTCTTGCGGACGATCTTGCAGAAGCTGGTCAGAACGCCCTTGTCCTCGATCACCGCAATCTTCATCTCTAGATCTGCCAGCTGCGACAAAACCGTCGCTTCCGAATGTGATTCCTCAAGGAAGCGTGAGAGGTTTTCGGGGCTGTAAAGGTCGCCAAACTTGGCAATGAAGGCGCGGCGGCCGAGATCGGCAACGGCGGGCGCATCTGCAGTGTTGGCAAGGCGGAGCGTCATGCTCCGCCTTTAGCGCCATGGCGCTGCCAATTCCAACCCGGTCAGCCGGTCTTTTCAGCCTTCACCTTCGTGTAGGGCACGAACTTGCCGAGACCGACCGATCCGCGCCAGAAGCCGACGTTGCGATCGACCATCCGCACGATATCGACACTGCACAACTGTGCTCCGAACGGTGTCGTAACCATGATGTCGTTGTCGGACAGCGAGCTTGCGCCAGAATCGGGACGGTTCACCCAGATGGTGCTGCCAGTATCGTAGACGATGGCCGTCTTGTCATAGATCCGCGTATTGACGACGCGCGGCAGATACAGGCAGTCTTGCGGCTTGCCCGCCACGCGCCCTTCGAGCGCCTTGGCGAGTTCCTGTTCCGGGGTGAGACGCGGCTTGGCATCGGCAGCGGCTCCGGCAAGAAGCAGCGATCCGGCGGCCAGTGCCGCAGCGAATTTGCTGGCGGTATTGATCATCTGGCACTTCCCTTTCGATTCGGTCCCCGACCGTTAGCGCGAAACGGCTTAACCCGCGCTGACCACATCACGCCGCAGCGCCAGCAATCCTTCGATCAGGCCGTGCCGCCGACGGTGAGGCCTTCGACCAGCAAGGTTGGCTGCCCAACGCCTGCCGGAACGCTCTGCCCGCCCTTGCCGCAAACGCCGACACCTTCATCGAGCGCAAGATCGTTGCCGATGCCGATGACCTTGGTGAGGCAGGTCGGCCCGTCGCCGATCAACGTCGCACCCTTGATCGGTGCGCCGAGCTTGCCGTTCTCGATACGGTAGGCCTCGGTGCACGAGAACACGAACTTGCCGCTCGTGATGTCGACCTGTCCGCCGCCAAAGGACTTGGCGAAGATGCCATTTTTCACGCGGGAAAGCAGTTCGGCCGGATCATCATTGCCGCCGCGCATGAAGGTATTGGTCATGCGCGGCATCGGGGCATGGGCGAAGCTTTCGCGGCGACCGTTGCCGGTAGGGGCCACGCCCATCAGGCGGGCGTTGAGCCGGTCCTGGATGTAGCCCTTGAGGATGCCGTCCTCGATCAGGATGTTCTCCTGAGTCGGCGTGCCTTCGTCGTCAATCGAAAGCGAGCCGCGACGGCCCTGGCCATTGACGCCGAGCAGGGTGCCATCGTCGATCACGGTAACGCCTCGCGCAGCGACGCGTTCGCCGATCCGACCAGAGAAGGCGCTGGTGCCCTTGCGGTTGAAATCACCTTCGAGACCATGGCCGACCGCTTCGTGCAGCAGCACGCCGGGCCAGCCGGGGCCAAGCAGCACGGTCATTTCACCCGCCGGCGCGGCCACCGATTCGAGATTGACCAGCGCCTGGTTCAGCGCTTCGTCGATCGCGCGATTCCACGTTTCGGCCGAGAACAGATCGTCGTAAAGGCGACGGCCGCCGATGCCGAACGAACCCGTTTCACGGCGGCCGTTCTGTTCCGCGACGATCGAGACGTTCAGGCGGACCAGCGGGCGGACGTCATGGGCGACGAATCCATCGGCGCGGACGATTTCCACCACCGACCACGAACCCGAAAGCGACGCCGAAACCTGCGCCACGCGAGGATCGCGAGCCCGGGCCGCCGCATCGATGGTTTCCAGCAGCTTGACCTTGGCCTCGAACGGAACGGCATCGAGCGGCGAGGCTTCGGTGTAGAGGTGGCGGTTGTTGTTGCGGGGCGGCGGGGCAGGTTGGCCCTTCGCCGGATCGAGCAGATTCAGCGTCTCGCCGGCACGGGCAATGGCAGCCGCCGAAATTTCGTTGGCGTGGGCGAAACCGGTCATCTCGCCGGAGACGCCGCGCAAGCCGAAGCCGGCATCGCGCGAATAGTCTGCCGTCTTCAGGCGACCGTCATCGAAACCGAAGCTCTCACTGGCGATGAACTGGAGATAGAGTTCGCCGTCGTCGCAGGATTTCAGCGCATTCGCGGTGAGGTTTTGCGCCTCTTCAGGCGACAGAAGGCCAGAGCGATAGAGCAGCGAGCGGGTGTCGAGATCGGTCATGCTGACCGATATAGGCGCTCAAGACACAAAGGCCATAGAGCGAAGCTGCTTAAGCGGCTTGGGCGTTATCCGCTGGGCCGCCCTTGAGGACGAAGCGCTTGTCGCAATAGCCGCACTCGACATAGCCCTTCTCGTCGATCTCGAGCCAGACGCGCGGATGGCCAAGGGCAACGCCGCCGCGAATGTCGGACGCGCCGTCGCACTTTACGCGATGATGGTCGGTGTAAACGGTTTCGGGTGCCTGAATCATGGGCTGCGGCTAGCAAATCGGCGGGCTTCAGACAATTGCGTTTTCGCTGGCGCTGGTGCAGGCAGCGGCCATGGCAAGCACCAATGAAACTCCCCCCGCAATCCGCATTCGCGATCTGGTGAAACGCTATGCGCCGACGGGCAAGGCACCCGGCAAGCTGGCGCTGGACGGGGTCAGCTTCGACGTGCCGCAAGGCCAGATTTTCGGACTCCTCGGGCCGAACGGCGCCGGCAAGTCAACCTTGATCAATACATTGGCCGGGTTGGTAATGAAGACGTCGGGCAGCGTCGAGATCTGGGGGCATGACATCGATCACGATGTGCGCAATGCCAAGGCCTCGATCGGGATCGTGCCTCAGGAAATCGTATTCGATCCCTTCTTCACGCCGGCCGAAGTGCTCGACAACCAGGCCGGACTCTACGGCGTGCCCAAGACGATGCGGCGCACCATGGAACTTCTCCGCGCGGTCCACCTGGCCGACAAGGCGGACGCTTATGCGCGATCGCTGTCCGGCGGTATGAAGCGGCGCCTGCTTATCGCCAAGGCGATGGTCCACGCGCCGCCCGTGCTGGTGCTCGATGAGCCAACGGCTGGCGTCGACGTCGAACTGCGTCGCCAGCTGTGGGAACTGGTCGGCGAACTCAATCGCGACGGTGTGACCGTAGTGCTGACGACTCACTACCTCGAGGAGGCCGAAGAGCTTTGCGATCGCATCGCGATCATCAATCATGGCAAGCTGATCGCCAACAAGCCGACGCGCGAACTTGTCGACATGGCGCGAGAAAAGATTGTCGTGCTCACACTGGATCATGATCTCGATGCTGCGCCGCAGCATCCAGCGTTTCTCAAGAGTCACCTTTCTGGCGAGCGTCAGTTAGAGATCAGTTACGACAAGGATCGCACGACCGCCGGCGAAGTCATGTCCCTTGTGCAGGGGCAGGGTTACGCGATCGTCGACGTTTCGACTCGAGAAGCGGATCTGGAAGACGTGTTCGTCAGCTTGACCAGCATGCCAAAAGAAACAGCGTGATGCGCTGTCCGGGCCGACTAGGTCGATTCGACATCCTTGGCGGCGCGCCAACCTCCGCGTTCCAGCCTGCGAATCGGCGCATTGCAGTTCCGGCACGTGCCGACGAACGTCCGGCCGTCCCATTCCACGGCTGAGCGCTTGGGGCGATGGCGATTGAGCATGCAAAGGAACTTGGTCTCAAGCATGTGCGGTCAATCTGCGCGAGGGCTTTACGTGAGAATACCTATCATGCTGCACCTGCGAAGCAAGTGACCAACATGGTTAACGGCATTAAAAGCCGGTTACACTTGTCCGGAACCAGCGTCAGGCGCACTTTCGCATCGTGGCATGAGCCGTTACGGCAAGGCCGAGGCAAGATTGGGAGTTAACCGCTTGAGCGGCAATGCAGCAGCAGACGACGGCGCGCCAGCCCAGACCATTCACGACGTGCTGGTGGTCGGTTCAGGTGCCGCGGGCTTGACGGCCGCCCTGGTTCTTGCCGAGACTTGCCGCGTGCTGGTGTTGGCGAAGGGATCGCTGGACGGCGGGTCCACGAACTGGGCGCAGGGCGGCATCGCAGCGGTTCTCGATGAAGGCGACACGTTCGAGGACCACATTCGCGACACGATGATCGCTGGAGCCGGTCTCAATCGTCGCGAGACGGTCGAGTTCGTCGTCGAGAATGCACCAGCAGCGATCCGGCGCCTTGTTGAACTCGGCGTGCCTTTCAACGCAGCACAAGGCGCCTTGCACTTGACACGCGAGGGCGGCCATTCGCACCGCCGCATCGTCCATGTCGACGACGCGACCGGTGCCGCCGTGCAGAAGGCATTGCTCGATGCTGCGCGGGCGCATTCGAATATCACGCTCTTGCCCGGGCGGACGTGCATCGACCTGATAACCGGGCGGCACGAAGCGGCCCGTTACTCGGGCTCCGGCAGGGTCTGGGGCGTCTATGCGCTCGATGAGGCCAGCGGGAAGGTCGAGGCGCATACGGCCAGTGCAACGATCCTGGCAACCGGTGGCGCAGGGCGCGTCTACCAGTTCAGCACAGCCCCACGCGGTGCGACCGGCGATGGCATCGCCATGGCGTGGCGGGCCGGGGCGCGTGTTTCCAACATGGAAATGATGCAGTTCCATCCCACCTGTCTCTACAACCTCGAGGTCAAGAACTTCCTCATCACCGAAGCGGTGCGTGGCGAGGGTGGTCGCCTTGTGAACCCGCGGACGGGCAAGCGCTTCATGGAGTTCTATGACGCCGAACGGCTCGAACTTGCACCCCGCGATGTCGTGGCCCGCGCGATCGACGCCGAGATCAAGAAGTTCGGCCTGGATTACGTCCATCTCGATATCAGCCACATGCCAGCTGATTTCGTCCGCGAACACTTCCCTAACATCTACGAAAAGCTAATGGGGCTGGGCATCGACATGACAACCAGCCCCATTCCGGTCGTGCCGGCCCAGCATTACACCTGCGGCGGCATTCTCATCGATCTTGACGGGCGGACGGATCTGCCCGGCCTCTACGCTGCGGGCGAGTGCACCGAAAGCGGCTTGCATGGGGCCAATCGCCTGGCGTCGAACTCCCTGCTGGAATGCTTCGTGTTCGGCGATGCCGCCGCGCGCGATATCCTGCGCCGGCGCGACAGCTTCGACGCACCTCCCGAAGTGCGCGCGTGGGACGAAAGCCGTGTGACCGATTCTGACGAGGAAGTCGTGATCAAGCAGAACTGGACCGAAATCCGCCGGTTCATGTGGAACTATGTCGGCATCGTGCGCACCAACAAGCGGCTTGAACGCGCGGCCCATCGCATCCAGATGCTCAGCGGTGAGGTCAACGACTATTACGGGCACTTCCGCGTGACCACAGACCTTATCGAGTTGCGCAACCTGTTGCAGAGCGCCGAACTTATCGTCCGCTCGGCTAGGGCGAGGCACGAAAGCCGGGGCCTGCATTACACGCTGGATTATCCCCAGACAGACGCCGTTGCGCGCGATACCGTGCTGGTGCCCTAGAAACCGCTCTAGGCGGCTTCGGCTTCGACGAACTCAGGATAAAACACCGGTTCGCGCAGCGACCAGCCGTGCGCCGTTGCGGCAGCCTCGCTGATCGATTGCAGCAGCGCGCGACGGCGGTCGGGACGGATGACCGGCAGGGCTGCCGCTCCGCAGAAGGCCCCGGGAAGCCAGGGGCGGGCCGCGGCGCCAAGCAGTCGCTCGTACAGGAAGCGATAGGCTGAGAAGCCGGTGATCCTGTTCTGCGCCAGGTCAAAAGCCGTCAACCGTACCAGCGGGCCCATGAACGGCTCGAGCGCGTCGATCCCGTCAACATGAGGGAGCAACTGGCGCAGCAGCGGCAATTCGCGATAGAGATCCGCCTGTTCCTGGATCGACGCGGTTTCATCAGTACTGCGGCCCCAGCGGCGAACGGTTTCGTTACGGCCGCGGGCGACGTCGAGACTGCGGCGGATATAGCGCTGCTCGGCAGCAGTGAAACTGGCGAACTCTCTTATTTCGGCAATGGTAATGCCGCTTGCGCCCAAGTTCGCCATGAAGACCTGCCCTCCAGCCGTGGCGGAGTCGCGCTCGACCCGCCCCCCTTTATTGCATGTCATGGTTAATGCGGAGTAATCTTCAGGCAAGGGCGGGCCCGCACATCAAGATGCGCAAGCCCGCAACGCCTCAGGAAAATGCCTTGTACGCGCCGTAGAGGCTGGTCAGGGTGAGGACGGTGCCGACCATGATCAGCATCGTCTTGGCCGGAATGTGCTTGGCCGCCCAAGCGCCGAACGGCGCCGCTGCAAGCCCCCCGATCAGGAACCCGAGCGTTGCACCGGCAACATCGGCCACGCCGAGGTGCCAGATGAACGCCGCAGATACCGTCAGCGTCAGGAAGAACTCGACGGTATTCACCGTGCCGATCACCTTGCGCGGATCGGCACCCTGGATCAGCAGGTTGGACGTGACGACAGGCCCCCACCCGCCACCGCCTGCGGCATCAAGGAAGCCACCGACGAGCCCGAGCGGCGCAACCCACCCGGCCTCCTTGATCTTGGGCGGATAGAGAATCCCCCGCACCAGCAGGTAGATGCCGATCGCAGAAAGATAGAGCAGCACCCACGGCTTCACCAGCGATGCGTCGATCGACGACAGGACGTAGGCACCGAGTATGCCGCCGGCCATCCCGGGCAGCAGCAGGCGGAAGAACAGCTTCTTGTCGACATTGCCGTGCAGGAGATGGCTTATGCCCGAAGTGGCAGTGGTGAAGCATTCGACGATGTGCACCCGCTGCGACGCCAGGGCGGGGGGAATGCCCAGCACGCCGACCATCAGGGTATTCGAGATCACACCGAATGCCATGCCCAGCGCGCCATCGACCATCTGCGCGGCGAAGCCGACGGCGATGAACGGCAGCAACGCGGCAAAATCGATGCCTGCGAGAAAGTCCATGTGATTCGGTCCCCCATCTGCCGTTGTCGGCCGGGACGAACCGCTACTCCGGATTAATCTCTACCAAAATGCAAGAAATTATACTCTACCGTAAAGGGAGAGTTTTTTGCGACGAAGCGTTAACCGCGTCTGCGGTAGCGGAAATACCACACCTCATGGCCATATACCGTCCGCGCCTTGTGCTCATAGCGCGTTTCAGGCCAGCCGCCGGGGCGGATCTGGAAATCCTTCGCTTCGCTCGCCAGCCATTCGAACTGGTGCTTGTGGCGGCGCATGACCATCAAGGCGTGGCGCAGATAGATCGCGTGGTCCGTGCCGAAGCGGAATTCCCCGCCGGGCTTGAGCTTCGCCGCGAACATGTCGACGGGTCCGTCGTTCATCATGCGCCGCTTGGCATGGCGTGCCTTTGGCCAGGGGTCGGGGTGCAGAAGATAGAGAAATGAAAGCGAGCCGTCCGGAATGCGCCGGAGCACTTCCAACGCATCGCCATGATGAATACGCACGTTGGGGATGGGCGGATGCTCGCCGTTGTCCCCTGAAACGTGCGTAAGCGCCTGGGCCACGCCATTCAGGAACGGCTCCGCACCGATGAAGCCGTGATCGGGCAGCATGTCGGCGCGGAACGCCATGTGTTCGCCCCCACCGAAGCCGATCTCGAAGTGGAGTGGGCGAGGCTCGCCAAACAGCGCCTCGGCAGTGATCGGACCTTCTGCAGGCATCGAGATCTGCGGCAGCAGTTCATCGACCAGCGCCTGCTGGCCCTGCCGCAAGGGCTTGCCCTTGGCACGGCCATAGAGGCGGTTGATCGTCGTCGGATCGCCGGGTTTGTAGGCTGTCATGGCGGCGGCGTTTGGCAGGGCGGCCCGCAGGGGTCAATATCATCAGCCTCCCGCGTCCGAGTACAAGAAAATTGGATGGACGGTGCGCGCCTGCTGTGGTGATCAAAGAGCCATGTCTGCAACCGATCATGGCTGCCCCGCGATCGCCGAACTTACCGACAAGGAGTTGGAAGTCCTTCGCCTGCTCACCGCTGGGCACACGATAAAGTCGATCGCCACCGTACTCGACCGTAGCGAGGCCTCGATCAACGAGCGCTTGCGCGATGCCAGGCGCAAGACCGGGATCGGCAGCAGTCGCGAACTGGCGCGGCTGGTGGCGGGACAGGAAAACTGTCCCAGAAAAACTGATCTATCTCCGCCCGGCTTCCGGGAAGACGCCGATGAACAGCCCGCACTCGCGGTGCGTCTCTGGCCGAAAGGAAAGATCGCCATGATTACTCTGATACCCCTCGCTGCCGGTCTCATGCTGGTTGCCACCGGCTCGCAACAGGTTGCGCAGGCACCGGCTGCACATTCGGCCGGTGCAATTGCCTCGCCGCTCATCGGCAAGTGGTCGCTCGACACAGCGCGTCTTCCGGCCGACGAGCGGCCTCGCAGCGTCATGATCGCGTTCAGGGTTTCGCCCGATCGGCAGTGGACGACGCAGGTCGAAATCGTCACGCCCGACGGCAGCCGGATGACCGCAGGCTCAACAGCGAAACTCGATGGCGTGGCCGTACCGATCTCCGGCAACATTCCGATCTACGATGCCGCATCGCTGCGTCAGCCGGCGCCTAACACGCTGGTGATGACACTCGGCAAGGAGGGCAGGCAGGTCGCAACGCGAGTCTACACCGTTGCCAAGGACGGCAAGTCGATGACCGAGACGATTGTCTGGGCCGACAAGAGCATGCCGGAGATGGAAACGACGCACTTCACCCGGGTCGGGTGACCGGCATTCGCTTGGCCGTCAGTCGCGTCTTAGCGCCCCCGGCTTGTGCGCCGCGCGCTTGCCCTCTTCGGTCTCGACGAGAAACTCGGGGTTGTCCTTTGACGCGGCGACCTTGTGGCCCTTGATCGTGGTTGGCTTCTCCAGTTTGCGCACCACCTTGCCATGGGCTTCGCCGCCATGGCTTTTCCACGAAACCTTGTCGCCTGCTTTCAATCCCTTGGCCATGTCCTGCTCATCCTCGTTGCATGTCGCATAAGGCAGCGGGCGAGGCGCGCGGCGGTTCCCCTCCATGCCCGCAAGTGCATGGCCCGAATGCCAAACGGCCCGCCGTTTCCGGCGGGCCGTCTCAGGGATGGCTATGGCAAACACGCGGTCAGGCCGCTTCGATCGCGCTCATGTCATCAGGATCGCGCAGCACGTAGCCACGGCCCCAGACGGTTTCGATGTAATTCTCGCCACCGCAGGCATGTGCCAGCTTCTTGCGGAGCTTGCAGATGAACACGTCGATGATCTTGAGTTCCGGTTCGTCCATGCCGCCATAAAGGTGGTTGAGGAACATTTCCTTGGTCAGCGTGGTGCCCTTGCGCAGCGAAAGCAGCTCGAGCATTGCGTATTCCTTGCCGGTCAGATGCACGCGGGCACCATCGACCTCGACCGTCTTGGCATCGAGGTTGACCGAAAGCTTGCCGGTGCGGATGACCGACTGCGAATGGCCCTTGGAGCGACGCACCACCGCATGGATGCGGGCGATCAGCTCTTCGCGGTGGAAGGGCTTGGTCACGTAATCGTCGGCGCCGAAGCCGAACGAGCGGACCTTGCTGTCCATTTCCGAAATGCCCGAAAGGATCAGGACCGGCGTCTGCACCTTGGCGACGCGGAGCTTCTTGAGCACGTCGTAGCCGTGCATGTCAGGCAGGTTGAGGTCGAGCAGGATGATGTCGTAATCATACAGCTTGCCGAGATCGAGGCCTTCTTCGCCAAGGTCGGTAGAGTAGACATTGAAGCCCTCGGTCGTGAGCATGAGCTCGATCGCCTTGGCCGTTGTAGGTTCGTCCTCGATCAGCAGTACGCGCATTGAACCGCCCCTCTATTGCCATGTCCCTGAGGCAATTAACCCGCCTTCAATTCGGGTTGCCCGCCATTAACCATAGGAGGAATGAACATGAAAGGTTAATTTGTTGTAAAGCGACGAAGCGGTTTCGCGCGGGTTAACGCCCAAGTCTCGGAAAAGTGATTCAATTCGGCGCAGCACTGATTCGATTTGGCACGAAAAGCCTTGATTTCCGGGTGTGCCGAAACGAATCACCTTGGCCGAAACGCATGCCGCAAGGTTAATGCCGAACGCGCGCCTTTGCCCAATGGCCGGGTTCGCAGGGCCGAATCAGGCCCCGGCTACACCAAGGCTCGAAGCAGCTTCACGCAGTTTGCGTGAGCTCGCACTGTCGTTGCGGAAGGCGGCAAGCCCCCTCTGCAAAGCCTCTGCCGCCTTCCGCGGTTCGCCCAGCTGCATGCGGCTGCGCAGCAGCATGATCCAGCGGTCGACATCGCCGGGATTGGCCTGAAGTTTCGCCTCCAGTCCGTCCACCATGCCGCGAATCATGGCTTCCTGCTGACCCTTGGGCATCCTCTGGGCAGCTTTCATCTGCTCGCTGGTGGGGCCGGGAATTCCTGCCGCAGCCTTGTGCGGACCATCGGTAATCACGCCATTGGCAGGGGCCGCAAACTTTGCTTCGGCAAGGCGCTTCTCGACATCGATCTTGTACTTCTCGCCGACATTGCGAATTACCTCGCGAATGTCTTCGGCGTACGGGGCGTCAGCGGGCGTATCCTCGAGCAGGGCAAACCAGGCGTTGATGGCCTGCCTATGCCGACCGGCCAGGTCCATTGCCACCGCCTGGAAATAGCGCGCACGGGCATCCTTCGGGTCAAGCTTGATCGCCTTATCGAACGCTGCCTTTGCGTCACGGGGCATCCGCCCCTCTTCCTTGCTGGCAAGCACGAGTGCCTCGCCCAGGAACGACCATGTTTCGGCATGATCTGGGTCGAGCTTCGTCGCCTTCTTCAGCGCGGTGGCAGCTTCGGCGTAGCGTTCGGTCTGGAAATAGGACCAGCCCAGCATCCGCCAGCCCTCGGCATCGTCCGGTTTCTCCGCCAGCTTTGCCTCGAGCTTGGCGATCACGTCATCCACCGAAGGCTGCTGGCTGGGGGCGGCGGGCGGTGGCACGGCCGGAGGAGGGGGCGTGTCCGGGCCGCGAAGCATGGCAACACCGCCAGCGCCCAGCGCGATCAGTCCTGCGGCAATCAGGGCATAGCGGCCGACGCGCGACGTCCCTTGCGCCGGATCACGCGGTGCAGGCTCCCGCGGGTCGCTGGCGGGCTGGGGATCGGTCATCGCTCACTCCTGTCGGGCACCATCCTCGGCGTCCGTGTTATGTGGCGCATATCGTGCCGGTAGGGTCGCTTGCAAGCGTCACCGGCGCACAAGCCGCCTCCCACGTCCGGATGCGCAAATTGCGGGTGGCAATGCGCGGCGCATCGGCTAATGTCATGCCACAGGGGTCGCAAATCGGTTTTTTGAACAGGCAGGTGCGGGAACAGCGCCGTCGGTTCGCGATGCGGGGGACGCATACCGGTGGGCGAGGTTTTCAAGGTTGCGATCATCGGCTCGGGCCCGGCGGGCATGAGTGCTGCCGGCCGTGCGGCGCAGCTCGGCATGAGCCACGTGCTGCTTGAAAAGACCGATCACCTTTCGGACACGATCTACAAGTACCAGAAGGGCAAGCACGTGATGGCCACGCCATCGCAGCTTATCCTGCGATCGGATCAGGAGTTCGACGCGGGCAAGAAGGAAGACATCCTCGACAAGTGGAACCGCCGCACCGCTGAGCTCGGCGTGAACGTGAAGTACAATGCCGAGGTGAAATCCATCAAGGGAACCGGCGCCCCGATTCCCGGCTCGGTACAGAAGATTGTCACGAGAGCGCGCGACGGGTCGACCACCACGACCGAGCTCCAGCGCTTCGCACCCCCCTATGCCATCGAGCTGACCAACGGCGAGACGGTCATGGCAGAAACCGTGGTCCTTGCCATCGGCACGCAGGGCAACCCGAACCTCATGCGCTGCCCCGGCGGCGATCTGCCGCATGTGACCTACCAGCTGGACGATCCCTACGCCGTGCTCGACCAGCATATCGTTGTGGTCGGTACCGGTGACGCCGGGATCGAGAACGCGCGTGGCCTCGTCGAGGATCCGGCACAGGGCAACGTCGTCACGGTGCTCAACCGCAGTCCGAAATCGACCAACGTCCGCGAGAGCTTCGCCACCGCCAAGGAGCCCAATGCCAAGGCTCTGGTCGAGGATGACGCGGCAGGCAAGCTGACGATCCGCTACGAGACCGAGACCAAGTCGATCGAGCCCGGCTGGATCACCCTGTCGACCCGCGACGGCGAGGAGCGCATCCGCTGCGACCGCATCATCGCGCGTATCGGTTCGGCGCCACCGCGCGCTTTCGTGGAAGGCTGCGGCATCGAGTTCGCCAGTGCCGACCGCCTCGCCTTCCCGACGCTGTCACCACAGTTCGAATCGACGGCGCCCGGCATTTTCGTGATCGGCGCGCTGGCGGGCTATCCGCTGATCAAGCACTGCATGAACCAGGGCTACGATGTCGTCGAGTTCATCAACGGCAATACCGAACTGAAACCGGCGGACGAGCCACTGCTCGAAGCCAAGTTTGCAGGCTTGCCGGGTAACCGTTCGGTCAATGACTGGCTCGAGTTCCTGCGGACGAATGTCACGATCCTCGATGGCATGACCACGTTGCAGCTGCGCGAATTCATGCTCGATTCGGCCGCGCGCGCCTACGCCAAGGGCGAGACGATCTTCGAGAAGAACGATCCCGGGTCCTCCCTCTTCGCGATTGCCTCGGGCTCGGTTCACGTGCGGCTTGACCCGAACGATCCTTCAAAGGTCGTGCCGATTCCCGCCGGCACGATCTTCGGCGAAGTCGGCCTGATTTCCGGGCGCAAGCGTGGCGCCACGATTGTGGCGGCGGAAGACACCATCTGCGTTGAGATCAGCCGCAACGCCGCGCTCAAGCTGCAAAGCCAGGTGCCGACAGCCAAGCGCGCGATAGAGCGCATCTCGACCGAACGTCAGATCCTCCAGATGTTCGGTTCCGGGCTGACGAGCGCCGACATTGCGGAAGTGGTCGAGACCTCGAAGATCCTGCAGGTGCGCGCCGGTGACGCGATCATCCGGGAAGGCGAGGAAGACAAGGACATCTTTGTCATCCGTGTCGGCTCAATGGTCGTGGAAAAGGAAGTTGGCGGCAAGCCGGTGTTCCTGTCCTACCTGCCGGCCGGTTCCTACGTAGGCGAAATGGCGCTGATCGATGGCGGGCGGCGCACGGCAACGGTGCGCGCTGCAATAAAGAGCGAGGTCATCAGAATCGATGGCGAGGCCTTCAGCCGCGTCCTTGCAGCCAAGCCCGCCCTGCTCGAACGCGCGCGCAAGGACATGGAAGTGCGCCGCGCCACGAATGCCTTCATCGAATCCAAGAAGGACAGCTTCTCGGGCGTGGTCGACCTCTATTCCGAACAGGCCAAGTTCCTCGTCAGTCAGGGGTTGGGCGAAGCGACCGACGTCCTGCTGATCGATGAACGGCTCTGCGTCGGCTGTGACAACTGCGAAAAGGCCTGCGCCGACAGTCATGACGGGCTCTCGCGCCTCGATCGCGAGGCAGGCAAGAGCTTTGCTCATCTCCACGTGCCGACATCGTGCCGCCACTGCGAACATCCGCATTGCATGGCGGATTGCCCGCCCAACGCGATCCATCGCGGACCTGATGGCGAGGTGTTCATCAACGATACCTGCATCGGCTGCGGCAACTGTCAGCGTAACTGCCCCTACGGCGTGATCCGCATGGACAAGGTGCCGCCAATGAAGCCCTCGCTGCTGTCATGGCTGTTCTTCGGCTCGGGCCCGGGGCCGGGCGAGCCACCTTACAAGTGGTCGAAGAAGAACACCAAGTACACTGGCGATCCCGCAGTCGACGAACTGCTCGACCGCAAGAAAGCGATCAAGTGCGACATGTGCGCCGGGATCGAAGGCGGCCCGAGCTGCGTCCGCGCCTGCCCGACCGGCGCTGCCATCCGCGTATCGCCCGACGAATTCCTGACCGTCGCGCGGCTCGAGAACGAGGGGGTCTGAGCCGATGGCATCCGTTGCACCACGCAAGCGTACCGGCGCCACCCGCCAGCGCACATCCACGCACGAAGGCTTTCTTACGCACCGGAACCTGTTCTGGGGCAAGCTTTCGGCCCTGCTGGCGGTCGCTCTGATCGCCCTTTACATCTTCGTGCCGCTTCCGGGCACGCACTTCGGTTCAAGCTGGCTGGGCTATACGCTCGGCACGATCGGTGCGCTGCTAATCTTGTGGCTGACGATGCTCGGCATGCGAAAGCGCGCAATTACCCCGGGGCGCTGGAGCCTGAAGGGATGGACTTCAGCCCATGTCTACCTCGGCCTGTGCCTGACAGTGATCGGTACGCTCCATTCGGGCTTTCACCTTGGCTGGAACGTCCATACTCTGGCCTGGGCGCTGATGCTGATCGTGATCGGATCGGGCATCTTCGGCATCTGGGTCTATGCCACGCTGCCTCAGGCGCTGTCAGCCAACCGCTATGACGAAGAAGGCGCGATCACAGAAAAGCAGATGATCGAAGCGCTGCGCTCGCTTGATCGCCAGATCCACGATGCTGCCCAGCCGCTCGACCCTGAAACGGCGACGCTCGTCGGCAAGAGCCTTGATGAAGATCCGTTCGCTGGCAGTTTCTGGAACCGCATCACCGGCAAATACCCCCGATGCGCCACGCGTAGCACGGCAGCGGAACTGCGGCGGCTGCGGGCCTATCGCCCGCGCATTGCCAACGATCCGCTCGACAAGATCGATGCCCTGCTGACGCGCAAGGAGGCGATGCTCGGTCGAATGCGACGGCACCTGAAGCTGAAATCCTGGCTGCAGGCATGGCTCTACATTCACGTGCCCGTGACATTTGCGCTGATCGCGGCGCTTTCCGCCCATATCGTCAGCGTCTTCTTCTACTGGTGAGCGCAAGATGAGCTTTCTAGTCCGCCAGATCGCGCTCAAGTCCAGTGGCGAGGAGATCGTCCGGCCGTCCACGGTCGAAGGCGATGTTCTCACCATCGGCCGTGATGCCGCATGCGACATCCACCTGCCCGACCTTGCCGTCGATCCGCGCCATGCACAGGTCACGCGCGCCGCGGACGGCAGCCTGATTATCGCCTCGATCGGAGCGCAGCCGTTCGAGGTCAACGGCCGCAGCACGACGCAATGTCCGCTGGATCCGCTGGCGGGCGCGGAACTGACCTTTGGTGGTCACCGCATTGCCGTTTCGGTTGATCCTGAGTCGGGGGCGGCAACCTTCACCGTTCGCCGCGTCGAGGCAGTTTCGGACTCGGCCGAGGACAAGGACATCGCCACCGTCTACACGCTCAAGGGCCTGCTGCCCGGCAAGCGCATGTCGGCGTGGACCTTTGCCATACTGGTCCTGGTTTCGTTCCTCGCCTTCCCGATCTACAGCTACATGACCTACAAGCCGCTGGCGATGCAGGAGAAGGCGCGCCGGCCCGATGGCTTCCATGCCGACCAGACCTGGTCCTCGGGGCCGTTGAGCCTTGCCCACAAGAACCTGGGTGGAGATTGCCAGGCCTGCCACACGCAGGCCTTTGTCGCGGTGACTGACAACGCATGCCTGACCTGCCACACCAAGGACGCGCACGATCACATCGCGGACAAGGGGCGGCTGCTGAAGGCGCGCGGCGAACCATCCGGCATGGCCGCGATCCAGCGTGCGGTGGCCAGTGCCTTCAATCGCCCGGCTGGCAGGTGTGTGGATTGTCACACCGAGCATGAGGGGGCGGGTGCTATGCCAGCCACCCAGCAGAAGTTCTGCGCGGACTGCCACAACGGAATGAAGGGTCGCTTGCCGGACACGAAGATCGCCGATGCCGCCGATTTCGGAACGGCCCATCCCCAGTTCAAGCCGATGATCATCAGCGGCATGAACGGCAGGAAGCCCCTTTTCCAGCGTGCCGGCTGGACGCCGGGGCTGACCGAGAACAACGGCCTGAAATTCACCCATGGCCAGCATCTGTCGAAGACCAACGGCATCGCGCAGATGGTGCGCCGCATGCCAGGACGCTTCGCCGCCGGCGATGCGCTGCAGTGCAAGGATTGCCACAAGGCCGATGCCACCGGCACCCGCTTCAAGCCGGTAGTGATGGAAGATTCCTGCCAGTCCTGCCATTCGTTGAGCTTCGACCAGGTCGGCGGCACCTTCCGAACCTTGCGGCATGGCGAGCCTGAACTGGTGGTCGCCGATCTGCGCGCATTCTATCGTGGCGGCGCTCCGGCGCGTCCGGCCAACCTGTCGGGCCTCGCTCGCCGCGTGCCGGGCGACGCTGCGCTGCGTTCCACTGCGGCCGACTATGCCCGCGCGGTGAGGTTCTATCCGACGCGCGCCGAACAGGCGGTGGCGCAAGTCTTCTCAAATGGCGGCATGTGCTACGATTGCCATACCGTCACGCGCGGCGGTTCTGCGGCAAGCGGGGGCTTTGCCGTCCAGCCGGTCGCACAGAACGATCGCTATTACCACAAGGGCTGGTTCGACCATAAGCCGCACAGCAAGAGCGCTTGCGCCGATTGCCACGTCAATGCCGTCACTTCGAACAAGGCGAGCGATCTGCTCGTCCCGGGGATTGACGGGAAGGGCGGCTGCCGTTCCTGCCATGTCGGCGGCGAGGGAGCGAAGCTTGCATCCGTATCCGTGAAAGACCCGGTCGATTCCTCCTGCGCCATGTGCCACTCCTACCACATGGATGCGGGCGCTCCCTGGGCGCCCAAGAAGGACCGCAAGAAGGACGTGGCGCAAACCGTGGCCGTGGCTGAAAGGCCCCGTTTCCCGGTGAAGCTGCGCTAGCGCGCCGGAACGGGGGGAAGATGCTGATCGCACAGGTCACCGATATTCACCTGGGGTTCGAGCCTGACTCGCCCGGTGAATTCAACCGGCAGCGGCTTGACCGCGTGCTGGGGGAGCTGGCCGCGATGCAGCCGCGCCCGGATTTGCTGCTGGCGACCGGTGACCTGATCGATCGCGGCGACAAGGCCAGCTACGAACGCTTGCGCGAAGCCTTCTCGGGCCTGCCATTCCCGGTCCACTATGCGCTTGGCAACCATGATGAGCGTGCCACTTTCCGCGAGGTTTTCCCCGAGATCACCTTTGACGGTGGCTTTCTCCAATATGTCGTGGAAGCCGGACCGCTACGCCTGATCGTGCTCGATACGCTCGAGGAAGGTCGCCACGGTGGAGCCTTCTGCGAGGCTCGGGCCGACTGGCTCAGAGCGCGGCTCGACGAGGCGCCAGAGGCGCGCACGCTGATCGTCCAGCACCACCCCCCGGTAGAGGTCGGCATTCCCTGGATGAACACCGATCCTGCCGAACCATGGGTCGAACGACTGGCGGCATGCCTGCGCGGCAGAAGCAACATCATCGGTATCGTCTGTGGCCATATCCATCGCGCCATCAGCACGGCGTGGGAGGGCACGATTGTCGCCACATGCCCGTCGACGGCGCCGCAAGTCGCGCTGGACCTGCGCCCGATCGATCCAGATTGCCCGGATGAGCGCAACCTGATCATTGCCGATCCACCGGGTTATGCGCTGCACTGGTTCAACGGCCGTGAACTGGTGACGCACTGGGACACGGCAGAGGACCATCAGGTTCTCGCGCGCTATGATGCCAACCTGCAGGGCATGATCCAGCACATGCTGGCCGAGCGTCCCGGCGCTTGAGCGCCTAGCGGACCGCCGCCAGCGCTTTCTGGCGCCGCCGTTGCACCGAACTGCCGAGCCCAATTGCCTCGCGATACTTCGCCACGGTGCGCCGGGCGAGGTCGAAACCCTTGGCTTTCAAGAGATCGACAAGGGCATCGTCCGAAAGGATCGCCTTGGGATCTTCGGCATCGATCAGTTGCCGGATCGCGGCCTTGACCGCTTCGGCCGAAGCGCCTTCGCCGTCCGAAGAGCCTACGCCGGATGTGAAGAAATACTTCAGCTCGAATGTGCCACGCTCGCAATGCAGGTACTTGTTCGAGGTGACGCGGCTGACAGTCGATTCGTGCATCGAGATCGCTTCGGCCACGGTCTTGAGCGTGAGCGGGCGCAAGTGCGCCACGCCATGCCGGAAGAAGCCGTCCTGTTGCTTTACCAGTTCCGATGCCACCTTGAGGATCGTCTTCTGACGCTGGTCGAGCGCTTTCAGCAGCCAGTTGGCGTCCGCCAGCTTGTCGCCCAACCAAGCCTTGGCGTCCTTGCTGATGCAGGCCCCTCGCATCTCGACATAGTAGCTGCGGTTGACGACCAGGCGCGGCAGGGTCGCCTGGTTGAGCGCGATGTTCCACCCGTCCCTTGTCGCGCGCACCAGGATGTCCGGCACGACGGCTTCTGCAGCGCCACCACCGAAGCGCAGGCCGGGGCGGGGATCGTAGCTGCGCAACTCGGCCAGCATGTCGGCGAAATCTTCGTCATCGACCTGGCACAACCGCTTGAGCCGCGCGATCTCGCCGCGCGCGACGAGGTCTAGGTTGTCTATCAGCCGGGCCATGCAGGGATCGTAGCGATCGGCCTCCTTGGCTTGCAGCGCGATGCACTCGGCAAGGTTGCGCGCGCCGACGCCAGTGGGGTCGAGCGTCTGCACCAGCGTCAATGCGCGTTCGACGACGACGAGTGAAAGCCCGAGCGCTTCGGCAATTTCGCCAAGTGGAATGCCGATGTAGCCTGCCTCGTCCAGCTGATCGATCAGCCAGCGTGCGACGAACAGCATTTGCGGGTCCGAAGTGATCGCGCCAATCTGTGCATGCAGATGCTCGGCCAGCGTCTGCTCGAAGCGGCCATGCTCGTCGATATCCGGGCCTTCGCCGCCTGCCGATAAGTCGCGCGAGGAGGAAAGCTCGAATGCGCCAGCATCGCCAGTGTCGCGGTCGCGGTCGAGCGCGGAGACGTCGATGTCGAGAGGTCGATCTTCCTCGACCCGACCTTCAGAGACCAGCTGGTCAACCGGCGAGGATTCCAGATGCGTCCGCCGCAGCTCCTCGGGCAGGGTCTCCACCGGTTCTGTTGGAGAAGACTCGCCAATCTCCAACAGCGGATTGGCTTCGAGCGCCTCGCCGATGAAGGTTTCCACCTCGAGGTTCGATAACGCCAGCAGCTTGATCGCCTGCTGGAGTTGCGGCGTCATCACCAGCGACTGGGTCTGCCTGATGTCCAGCCGAGGCCCGAGCGCCATCTCTCAGACTCCCCCCGAGTCCCGCATCAGTTGCGGCTCTGTCTCACAGGGTGAAACCCTCGCCCAGATAGAGCCTGCGGACGTTGGCGTCGGCAACAAGCGCTTCGGGGCTGCCTGCAAAAAGTACCTGCCCGCCGTAGATGATACAGGCGCGATCCACGATATCGAGTGTTTCGCGCACGTTGTGGTCGGTGATCAGGACGCCGATACCGCGCCCCTTGAGGTCCTTTACCAGATGGCGGATGTCGCTGATCGAAAGCGGGTCAATCCCGGCGAAGGGCTCGTCCAGCAGGATGATCGACGGGCGCGCCGCCAAGGCGCGGGCGATCTCGCAGCGCCTGCGCTCCCCGCCTGAAAGCGCCATGGCCGGGCTGGAGCGCAGCCGGGTCAGCCCGAATTCGTCGAGCAGACGTTCAAGCTCGGAGTCGCGGGTCGCCTTGTCCGGCTCGATCAGTTCGAGCACGGTTGAAATGTTCTGCTCGACAGTCATGCCGCGGAAAATCGAGGTTTCCTGCGGCAGGTACCCGAGGCCGAGGATTGAGCGCCGGTACATCGGCAGCTTGGTGATATCGACACCATCGAGCAGGATGCGGCCCGAATCAGGGCGCACGAGACCCATGATCGAATAGAAGCAGGTGGTCTTTCCCGCGCCGTTGGGGCCCAGCAGGCCCAGCACCTCGCCCTTGCCAACGGAAAGGGAGATGTCGGTGAGAACCGCGCGCTTGTCATAGGATTTGGCGATCGACACGACTTCGAGCCCGCCCTGCGGGATCGGCGGGGCGGCATTCGCGGGTGCGGCAGTCTTTTCGATCACGGTCATCGCTTCGGCTCTGCAGTTTCAGGCGCTTGGTCCTTCCATTAACGCCTCATCGCGATGCGGCAAACCCCGCGCCGCGCATTTGGCAGGATTTATGCATGGTCTGCCTTGTCGAGACGTGAACGCGCAAGTCGTGCCTCGGCGGAACACTCCAGATTGGAATTGATCTTGCAGGTTCGCCTGCCGCATGATCTACTGCTTTCGGAGCAGGGTAGCACAAGGAACGGAGCCATGAACAAGGCCCTCCATTCGCATGCGGCAAAGTCCGCGGCGATCGACTGGCGCAAGAAGATGAGCAACAATGTTGCCTACGGGCTGCTGGTCTACACCGCGTTGCAGATCTTCGTCACCATGCACGAGCTGCAGGACCAGAGCGCCTCGATCCTTCCAGTCTTCGTGCTGGTGGTGCTGGTTGCGGCCATCATCCCGCTGTTCCGCCATTTCGAGCGCCGCTGGGAGCATCTGAGCGACGACCAGGCGCATGACATGGCG
Organism: Novosphingobium sp. GW835-FHT14H07; assembly: GCF_058793515.1. Classification (NCBI taxonomy): domain Bacteria; kingdom Pseudomonadati; phylum Pseudomonadota; class Alphaproteobacteria; order Sphingomonadales; family Sphingomonadaceae; genus Novosphingobium; species Novosphingobium sp. GW835-FHT14H07. Next base: position 100,169 of record NZ_JBXAFX010000005.1, on the reverse strand, counting down.
TTCGCCGCGGCATTCAAGCGAGACCAGATCAAGGTTTGGGCGCTTGCGGCGCTGTTGCCATTCCTGATTACTGGCATCTTCAAGGCGCTTGCCGCATTCTTCTGAACCGAAGTCGGCTTCCTGACCTATAGATTGCCCCCGCCCGTTGAGGGCGCTAGACCCCGCAGCCTTCCCGCTTGCGAAAAGGTCTGTTCATGCTGTCACCCGCCGAAGCCCAGGAGCGCTGCGAAGCGCTGATCGCGCGTGCGCGCCGTGCCGGGGCCGATGCGGGCGATGCCGTCTACCTTGGCAACTCTTCGGAATCGGTCTCGGTCCGTCTTGGCGCGCTCGAGGATGTGGAACGGTCCGAGTCCGAAAACATCGGCCTGCGCGTCTTTGTCGGCGGAGCATCGGCCTCGATCGGCTCAACCGATCTAGGCGACGGTGCGCTCGATGAACTGGCCAGCCGGGCCGTTGCCATGGCAAGGCTCGCTCCGGCAGACCCGTTTGCAGGTCTCGCCCCCGAAGAACTCTTGCTGCAGGGTCTCGCCCCCGACCTCGATCTTGATGACGGGACCGAACCCAGCCCCGCAGACCTTCGCCGCCTCGCCGAAGAAGCCGAAGAAGCCGCCCGCGCCATCCCCGGGGTGACCAACAGCGAGGGCGGCGGGGCCAGCGCTGGCCGCGGGCTGTTCGCACTGGCCACCAGCCACGGCTTCTCCGGTGCCTATGCCGCCTCCAGCCACAGCATTTCTGCAAGTGTCGTCGCGGGAGAGGGCGGCAACATGCAGCGCGATTACTCCTGGCGCAGCACCCGCTATGCCGCGGACCTCAAAGGCCCTGCCGAGATCGGTCGCGAAGCGGGTGAGAGGGCCGTACGCCGCCTGAATCCAGGACGGGTCAAGTCCGGCCCGATGCCGGTCGTGTTCGACCCGCGCGTCGCCAATTCGTTGGTCGGCCATCTGCTGGGAGCAATGAGCGGAGCCTCGATTGCCCGTCGCGCCAGCTTCCTGCTCGATCGCGATGGCCAGAAGTTGTTCGACAGTGCGATCACCATCTCGGACAATCCGCTGGCGCTACGCGGTATGCGCTCGCGCCCGTTCGATGGCGAAGGACTGCCCACCGCACCGCGCAAGCTGATCGATGCAGGGCGACTGACCGGCTGGCTCATGGATTCGGCCGCAGCACGCCAGCTGGGTGCAATGCCGACCGGCCATGCCTCGCGCGGGTCTTCGGGCGCGCCGCACGTGACGTCCAGCAATGTCGTGCTAGAAGCCGGCACCGTCACGCCAGCCCAGCTGATGGCCGACATTGCCGATGGCGTTTATGTTACCGAACTGATCGGGCAGGGCGTCAACGGCGTAACTGGCGGCTACAGCCGCGGGGCTTCGGGCTTCCGCATCGTGAATGGCGAACTGGCGGGGCCAATTGCAGAATTTACGGTGGCGGGGAATCTCATCGATATGTTCGCTGCATTGACCGCAGCTGACGACCTCGACGTTTATCGCGGCATCGATACGCCAACCCTGCGTGTCGACGGCATGAGCGTGGCGGGCGATTGAAACGAGAGAGGGCGCAAGGTCGGCAGACCCCGCGCCCTCCATCTTGCGCAAGCTTGTAAAGCTCAGCCCTTGGCCGACTTTGCGCGTTCGATCGCTTCGATCGTGATGCGCCTTGCATCATCGGCACCACCCCAGGTGCCAACGCGTACCCACTTGTCCTTTTCCAGGTCCTTGTAGTGGGTGAAGAAGTGCTCGATCTGCTGCATGACGATCTCGGGCAGATCTTCGCGTTCCTTCACGTCCGAATAGTACGGGAAGGTTGAATCGACCGGAACGCAAACCAGCTTTTCGTCGCCGCCATGTTCGTCCTCGAGGTTGAGTACGGCGATTGGACGGGCGCGGACGACGGAGCCTGCGAGGAACGGAGAGCGCGCGATCACCAGTGCGTCGAGCGGATCGCCATCGGGTGAAAGGGTGTGCGGCACGAAGCCGTAGTTGGCAGGATAGCGCATCGGCGTGTGCAGGATGCGGTCGACGAACAACGCGCCCGATGCCTTGTCGAATTCGTACTTGACCGGCTCGCCGCCGACGGGAACCTCGATGATGACGTTGAGGCTTTCCGGCGGATTGTCACCGGTGGGAATCATGTCGATGCGCATCTTTGGCCCTGTTCATTGGGTGGAGAGAATGCGCCGCCACTAGCGAAGCCGCTTTTGCACCGCAACAAGACTTATGGCGAAACCCCTATCCTAGGGCGTTTATGGTGAAGGCAATCACGCCGATGTTGAACACGAACGCCGCGAACGAGTGCAGCGTGGCAATGCGGCGCACCGTCTTGCTGGTGATCTCGGTGTCCGATGTCTGGAAAGTCATGCCGAGCGTGAAGCTTAAATAGGCAAAGTCCAGGTAGTCGGGCGTCTTCGTGCCCGGAAAGTCGATCCCACCGGCGTCCTTGCCATCGCGGCTGGTGTAGAACAGGTGCGCATAGTGCAGGGCATAGACCGAGTTGGCGAACAGCCAGGTCAGCAGCAGCGTGCCGACGAGCTTGACCATGGCCAACCGGTCTCCGCCCGAGGCGCGTGGCAACTCGCCGGAAATGGCGGCAAGGACCACCATGGTCACGATCGTGGTGATCGCCAGCACGAGCACACGATTGGCATCGTTCGCCGTGGCGTGGGCGCGCATCTGCGTTACGCCGCTGTCCCGCAGCAGCGGCAGCAAGGAAAGCAGGAAGACGCCTGCTGCAAGATCGAAACTCAATGCTGCCGCGTCGGCAATCTGCTTTGCGCCGGGGATCTGCAAGTAGCCGCAGAAAGCGGCCAGGAGCAGGACAAGAAACAGGACGAAGCGCGGCGGCGCCAGCCGGTTTCCCAGCGTGACGCCGTCACGGCTCACAGGCTTACTTCTTCTTCGCCGCAGCCGCGCCCGGACGCTTCGGCGTCAGCAGCAGGTCGAGGCCGGTGGGCGCCTTGCCCGGTGCAACACGTTCGAGCCAAGGGTAGCGCAGGCCATCCTTGTAATCGATCTTCACCGTTTCGAACCGGTTGCCGCGCTTGACCAGCAGTTCGAGGGGCTGACCCTTTTCGCCCTTTGCCGCAGTGACCGCCTTTTTCATGTCATCAGCGCTGTAGGCCGTGCCATTGATTGCCATGATCTGCGTGCCGGTCACGATGCCGGCGTTGAACGCCGGACTGTCCCAGCGGGTGCCGGTAACCTTGCCGTCCTTGTCAAGCGAGATGCCGACCGAGTTGGCAAGGCTCAGGCCCTTCCCGAAGTCCATTGCGGCCTTCATGTAGGGGTTCGGCTCCTCCTTCCAGACAAGCTTGTAGCCCCCCTTCTCGATTCCGTTCAGCGGCGCGGGCTGGCCCGGCTGATTGATGCGGGTGTCGATCAGCTTGGCCCAGTCATAGGGGTAGAGCGCGTTCAGCTTGGTCACGATCTCGTCCACCTCGAACGGGATCTGGCCATAGTCGCCCGGATTCATGCCGAAGAACGCCTTGGCGAAATCGTCGATCGACTTCTTGCCGCCGGTGCCTTCACGCAGGATCTGGTCGATCTCGAGCCAGACCAGCGCGCCTTCGGTGTAGTAGTCCTCATTGCGGGCGAGCGAGGAGTAAGGCTTGGGCTTGCGCGAGGCGAACACGGGATCGAAGCCGGTATCCTCGACCGAACGCCAGTCACGGCCCGGCTGCTGGGTATAGCCGCCAGCCCACGATGCCAGCATGCCGAGCACCGTATCCTTGCCCTGCATGCCCGAACGCGCGGCAAGCACTGCCCCCCAGAACTGGTCCTGGCCTTCGTAGGTCCACAGCAGGTCACCCTGCATCGGCTGACGATAATCGGGCGTCCACAGGCGCGCCGGGCGACGGAACTTGCCCGACCACGAGTGAGCATATTCGTGCGGCAGCAGGTTGCGGTCCCACTCCTGCTTGTCCCACTGGGTGAAGGCTTCCGGCTCCAGTTGGTTCTCGCTCGAACGGTGATGTTCAAGCCCGATGCCGCCGATCTTGTCGGACAGGGCGAGCAGGAACTCGTAATGATCGAAGTGGTTGGCGCCGAACGCCAGCTTTGCTTCCTGCACCAGAGCGCTGTGGGCGGCGATGTGTTCCGGCTTGGCTTCGAGCTGCTCAGGCTTGTCGGCCACGACGTTGAGCGTGACGTTCTGCCCGAGGTCCCACTTCTTGAAGTACTTGCCGGCGAAGATCGGCGAATCGACCAGCGTCTCGTAGTCGGTCTCGGCCCAGGTCACGCGGTTGCCGCTCATGCTCATGCCGTCGAGAGCGGTGGCGGGCGTCCAGCCTTGCGGCAGGGTTACGGTGGGCTTCACGCGGATGCGGCGGACATAGTGTCCTGCCGGATAAAGGCTCATCTTCTCCCACTGCAGGTTGAGCATTTCGGGCGTCATCGTGATGCGCCCTTCTGCCGGTTGCAGCGGCGAGGTGTGGATCAGCCTGGCGACGACTTCCTTGGCGCCGGCCGGCAGCATGACGTGGAAGGCATAGACCTCGACCCGGTCACGCTTCCATTCCACCGGCTTGCCATCGACGAAGAACTGCACGCCGACCAGTTCGGCCAGCGGCCCGCGCGGGCCATGATTGCCGGGCAGCCACTGCGGGTAGAGCAGGATCACTTCCTTCGCGCCCGAGGCGACGGGGATCGTCTGCGTAACCTTGTAGGCACCGCGCGCCACGTCGCTCGCGTCGATATCGAGCGTCATCACGCCGGGGTAGGCCACATCCTGTGCGTCCGGCACGGTCTGCTGGATCGGCACGGCCATGGGCGCAGAATTTGCCGCAAGCGCCTGAGTTGATACGGAAAGGGCGAGGAGGAGCGGGGCTGCCGCGAGCGTCGTCTTCATGGACCGGTTAATGGCGCGAAGCCGTCACATTCGCAACCATTGTTGCCCACCTTTTTCTGACCGCTTTCCGTTTTCGCGCTTTCGGGCTAATCGCGCGCTCCATGAGCACACAGACACCGCAGGCCATCCGTGGCACCCAGGACATCTTCGGCCCCGACGCCGAGGCCTTTGCCTTCGTCGTCGAGACGTTCGAGCGCGTGCGCAAGCTCTACCGTTTCCGCCGCGTGGAAATGCCAGTGTTCGAAAAGACGGCCGTTTTCAGCCGCTCGCTGGGCGAGACAACCGACGTCGTCTCCAAGGAGATGTACAGCTTCGAGGATCGCGGTGGGGAATCGCTGACGCTGCGTCCCGAATTCACCGCCGGCATCGCCCGCGCCTACCTCACCGATGGCTGGCAGCAGTACGCGCCGCTCAAGGTCGCCACCCACGGGCCACTGTTCCGCTACGAACGCCCCCAGAAGGGCCGCTACCGCCAGTTTCACCAGATCGACGCCGAGGTGATCGGCGCGGGTGAGCCGCAGGCGGACGTCGAACTTCTCGTCATGGCCGACCAACTCCTCAAGGAACTGGGCATTGCGGACGGTGTGACGCTGCAGCTGAACACGCTGGGCGATGGCGCCAGCCGCGAGGCTTGGCGCACGGCGCTGATCGACTACTTCCGCGCCGTGAAGGGCGAGCTGTCTGAGGACTCGCAGGACCGCCTCGAACGCAACCCCTTGCGCATCCTCGACAGCAAGGACCCGCGCGACAAGCCGTTCACCGCCGACGCGCCGAAAATCGACGATTTCCTGAGTGCCGAGGCGCAGGACTTCTTCGCGAAGGTCACCTCAGGTCTCGATGCCGCGGGCGTCGCATGGACCCGCGCTCCGGCGCTGGTGCGCGGGCTGGATTACTACCGCCACACCGCGTTCGAGTTCGTGACCGACCGCCTTGGCGCGCAGGGCACCGTCCTTGGAGGCGGCCGCTATGATGGCCTGATGGAAGCCTTGGGCGGCGCGGCCACACCAGCCGTCGGTTGGGCGGCCGGGATTGAGCGGCTGGCGATGCTGGTGGGGGATCGGTATCCATCCATCGATACAGAAGTTGTAGTTTTTACTGAGCTTAAAGAGCTTGAAAACCTTGCGATTGCGGTCGCCAGCGCCATTCGAGCAGGCTTGCCTTCTGATCGGGCAGTACATTCTGATTTGCTGATCTCTGGATCGCCGAAGAAGCGATATCAAAAAGCAAAGGCGTCCGGTGCTTGGCGTGCTCTGTCAATCGAAGGTCTTGGAGGTGCTTTAGGGATCGCGCGACTTCGAGATCTCAACGTTGAAAATGCTTCGCCAGTCAGAAGTCGGATAAACGCTGCGCTTGAGGCGAGATTCAACATTCAAGAAACGGAGGTAGCAAACGCACATGCGTGGGTGTTGGTGAGTAAGAAGTGAGCGTATCCGACTCACGCCTTTCGCAGATCGCCCACCGCTTCGCCGAGCTTGAAGCGCGGCTTGGTTCGGGCACGCTCGAAGGCGCAGACTTCATTGCCGCCAGCCGTGACTATGCCGAGTTGGAACCGGTGGCCCGCGCAGCAGGACTGGTCGAGGCGATGCGTACCGAAATGGCGGCTCTTGCGGCCATGGCCGATCTTGATGATCCCGAAATGCGCGAGATGGCCGAGGAGGAATCCCGCGTTCTCAAGGCTGATCTGGAAGCGGCGGAGCACGAACTCGCCATCGCCATGCTGCCGCGCGATGCGGCGGACAGCCGCCCGGCCATGCTCGAAATCCGCGCTGGCACCGGCGGCGACGAGGCCGCGCTCTTCGCTGCGGACCTGTTCCGTATGTACGAACGCTATGCCGCCGAGCAGGGCTGGCGGGTCGAGGTCGTCTCGGTCAACGCCAATGACCTCGGCGGCTACAAGGAAGTGGTCGCCAACGTCACGGGCAGCGGGGTCTTCGCCAAGCTCAAGTTCGAAAGCGGCGTGCACCGGGTGCAGCGCGTGCCGGTGACCGAAAGCGGCGGCCGCATCCACACGTCTGCCGCGACGGTCGCCGTGTTGCCCGAACCGGACGAAGTGGACATTCGCATCGAGGACAAGGATCTCAAGATCGACGTCTACCGGGCGAGCGGCGCAGGCGGCCAGCACGTCAACACCACCGATTCCGCCGTGCGCATCACCCACCTGCCCACCGGCACGGTCGTCACCTGTCAGGACGGACGCAGCCAGCACAAGAACAAGGACAAGGCAATGCAGGTCCTGCGCGCCCGCCTGTTCGAGGCGCAGCGCGATGCTGCCCAGGGCGAAGAGGCCGAGGCGCGCAAGGCGATGGTCGGTTCGGGCGACCGCTCCGAGCGCATCCGCACCTACAACTTCCCGCAAGGCCGAGTGACCGACCACCGCATCAACCTGACGCTGCACCGCCTGCCCGAAATCCTCGAAGGCCCTGGCCTTGCCGAACTGATCGATGCGCTGATCGCCGAGGACCAGGCCAAGCGGCTGGCGGCGATGGATGGGTAACAGCGCCAAGTGAAGGTTGCCGAGGCCCTGCGCGCCGCCGCCGACCGGCTTTCCGCCACATCGGACACGGCCCGCCTCGATGCCGAAGTGCTGATGGCGCATGCGCTGGGCTGTTCGCGGACCGATCTGCTGCTGCGGCACATGGCGGCGGCGGTGCCCGATGGCTTCGATGCGCTGGTCGAGCGGCGGACGGGCCATGAGCCGGTTGCTTATATTACCGGCACTGCCGAGTTCTATGGCATCGAGCTTGCCGTAAGCCCCGCCGTCCTGATCCCGCGCGGCGATACCGAAACGCTGATCGAGGCGGCACGTGAGGCGTTTGCCGGCGAGGCGCCACCCGAGCGAATTCTCGATCTCGGAACAGGCTCGGGCGCTCTGCTGCTGGCGGCGCTGTCGCTATGGCCGGACGCCGAAGGCATCGCGATCGAGCGCTCTCCCGAAGCATCGGCGGTGGCGAAAGCGAACGCCAGACGCCATGCGCCGTCTGCGCGAATCCTCGAAGGCGACTGGACACAGACGGATTGGGCGCAGGGACTGGGCAGGTTTGACCTGGTCCTCTCGAACCCGCCTTATGTCGAGGAACACGCGAATCTCGATGCATCGGTCCGCCAGTACGAGCCAGCATCCGCGCTGTTTTCCGGCCTCGACGGGCTGGACGATTACCGCATTCTGGTGCCGCAGCTTCCTGCCCTCTTCACCGCGCGGGGTATTGCCTTGGTCGAGATAGGCTGGACACAAGCCGACGCCGTTACAGACATCGCGCGTGGGGCCGGGATGTCTGCGCGGGTCCATTGCGATCTGGCAGGGCGAAAAAGGGCGGTCGAAATGGCGGTTTCTGCCAATATTCCTCTTGGCAAGGGACCTGCGGATCACTAATTGTGTTCTTAGGCAGGGGACGGACGAAGGCTTCCCGTCCCGGCCAAATCCACCATTTGCAGGGAATATCGGCCAAAGGGGCCGAGACGAGCGCAGATGCTGGGAACCCCGATTCGCATGACGCGAACCGGTGGCGGAGGGTTGCGCGGCATTACGGGTTGCTCAAGCTTTACGAGAGGCCGCCCCATTTAAGGAAGTGCCTGAGTTGAATAACAATCGTGGTAACAACCGCCGTCGCGGTCGGGGCAACAACAATCGCCCCCAGAACGGTGGTCAGCAGCTCAACCGGATCGACAGCCGTGCGCGGGGCAATGCGCCCCAGATGCTGGAGAAGTATCGCAAGCTCGCGCAGGACGCCCACCTGAATGGCGACCGCGTGCAGGCCGAATACTATCTGCAATTTGCCGACCACTATTTCCGCGTGATCGCCGACACCCGCCTCCGTCAGGAAGAGCAGCGCGCCCGCCAGAACGGCGGCGAGCGCTGGCAGGATCACGACGCGGAGGAAGGCGCGGACGAATTCAGCGTCGAAGGTGATTTTCCCGCGTTCGACCGTCCGGTTTCCACGCGGCGCGAGCGTGAAGACCGCGAAGATCGTGGTGAACGTCAGGACCGGGGTGACCGCTATGAAGGTCGCCGCGATCGCGAGGATCGCCCCCGAGACGACCGCCAGCGTGACGATCGGCCCCGTGAAGATCGCCAGCGTGAAGAGCGCCCCCGTGAAGACCGGCAGCGTGAAGACCGGCAGCGCGACGATCGCGGTTCCGAAGAGCGCGGCACGCGTCGTGAGGGCGCCCGCCGGTTCGAGCGCAATCGCAGCCGCGATGCCGATGCGGAAGCGGCACCTGCCGAGGCTCTGCCCGGTGAAGGTGTTCCGGCCATCGAGGGTGAGCCAATTGCCGATGCCAACGACAATCCGTTCGTGACCCGGGCTACACGTGGGCTTCGCCCGCGCACCGAGCGGCGTCCGCGCGGCGTCAAAGCTGCGGCTGACGAAGCACCGGCGACGCTGGACGCCTCGTTCCTGCCGCCATCGATCAGCGCCAAGGCCGAGGCCGAGCCTGCTCCGGTTGCAGCACCGGCCCCAGAACCCATTGCCCCCGAGCCCGTTGCCGAAGAAGCCACTGCTCCTGCACCCAAGAAGCGCGGCCGTCCGCGCAAGACTCCGGTCGCCGAAGCGACCGAGCCTGCAGAGGGTTGATTGGTGACGCCGGGATGGGCCGCTTGCGGTCTCTCCCGGCGCACCCCATAGCAGGAAGGCATGACAGCTTCCCGCTTTTCCTCCCGCTTTCGGCCTCGCCTTCCATCGCGTGACAGCCTGCTGACAATTGCCGCTGGTGGCCTTGCTGCCTGCGGTTTTCAGCCGTTGGGCCTGTGGCCGCTGACGCTGGCTGCCCTCGCGTTCCTGATCCACCGCCTCCATGTGGTAAAGACCTGGCGGCAGGCATTGCTCATCGGATGGCTGTTCGGCGTCGGGCATTTCACCGTTGGCAATGGCTGGATCGCCACGGCTTTCACCTATCAGGCGGAAATGCCAACCTGGCTTGGCTGGATCGCGGTATTCCTGCTTGCGCTCTACCTCGCGGTATTCCCGGCCTTGGCAACGTGGGGTGGCTGGTGGCTGGCAAACACCCGCAGGGCCATGCTCTTGCCAGCCTTTGCCGCGGCGTGGATCGTGTCTGAATGGCTGCGCTCGTGGGTTTTCACCGGGTTTGCGTGGAACCCGCTGGCGATGGTGACACTGGGCGGTTTCGAGCGCCCCGGGCTCGCCCTCGCTGCACAATGGTTGGGAACTTACGCCCTGTCCGGGCTTGTCGTCCTGCTGGCCGGATGGTGGCTCTTTGCGCTCCGGTCCTTCCGAAAGGGGCAAAGGTGGGCTGCGGGTGCATACTTGCTCGGCCCGGCTGTGCTCATGGTTCTGCCACTTCATGGCGAGCGGCTTGAAGGGACCTTGCCGTTTACGCTGGTCCAGCCGGATGTGCGCCAGGACCTGCTCAACGATCCCGCCAATTTCGAGAATCAGTTCCAGAAGACGGCGAGGCTCTCTCTGACTCGCAAGCCCGGCGAGAACCGCCTTTTGCTCTGGCCTGAAAGCGGCGTGCCGGACTTTCTGCGCGAGGGCTATTCCCAGTTCTGGTACGACGAGACGACTTATGCCGGCGACCCGGTGCTGGCGCGAGAGCGGCTCGGCAAGGTCGCCGGCAAAGGTGGCCTGCTGCTGACCGGAACGACCGATCTTGCCATCGAGGGGCGCAAGGTGGCGGGCGCCTGGAATGTGGTGACGGCGCTTGATTCTGACGGGGCCATCAAGGGTTCGTACGCCAAGGCGCATCTCGTTCCTTATGGCGAGTACCTGCCGATGCGCTCACTCCTCGAACCGCTCGGTCTGTCGCGACTGGTTGCGGGCAGCCTTGATTTCTTCGCCGGGCCTGGGCCTCGCACACTCGATCTGGGCCGATATGGCAAGGCCGGGGTGCAGATCTGTTACGAGATCATCTTCTCGGGACAGGTGGTGGATCGCGCGCATCGGCCGGATTACCTGTTCAATCCGTCCAATGATGGCTGGTTCGGCGCCTGGGGGCCGCCGCAGCATCTGGCGCAGGCGCGGATGCGCGCCATAGAGGAGGGGTTGCCGGTCTTGCGGGCAACCACGACCGGCATAAGTGCGGTCGTGGATGCCGATGGCGTCGTCCGTCAGTTCGTGCCGCAACATCGCGCCGGCCGGCTGGACGGCGTGATCCCTCCCGCCCATGCGGCGACACTGTTTGCGCGCACCGGGAACATGCTCGCCCTTTTGTGGGCAGTAGCGCTTCTTTTCGTTGCACTGGTTGCAAGTGCCACGCGGAAACGCTAAGCGGGCAGGGACATAAAGCTTTCTTTATATCGCTTGTCTCAAGCACAGGCCCTCTTGGCATAGGACTCTCGATGCGCACCGATTACCTGTTCACTTCCGAATCCGTATCCGAAGGCCATCCGGACAAGGTTTCCGACCAGATCAGCGACGCGATCGTCGACCTGTTCCTGTCAAAGGACCCCGAAGCGCGCATCGCCTGCGAAACCCTGACCACCACGCAGCTTGTCGTTCTTGCCGGCGAAATCCGCTGCAAGGGCGTGTATGAGAACGGTGAATGGGCTCCGGGCGCGCAGGAAGAGATTGAGCGGACCGTGCGCGAGACGGTCAAGCGCATCGGCTATGCGCAGGACGGCTTCCACTGGGAGAAGTTCGAGTTCATCAACCGTCTGCATGGCCAGTCGGCCCACATCGCGCAGGGCGTCGATGCTGGCGAGAACAAGGACGAGGGCGCGGGCGACCAAGGCATCATGTTCGGCTATGCCACGGATGAAACGCCGGGCCTGATGCCGGCGACGCTCTACTACAGCCACAAGATTCTCGAACGCATGGCCGCCGATCGCCATTCCGGCGCCGCGCCGTTCCTCGAACCCGACGCCAAGAGTCAGGTCACTCTGCGCTATGAAGGCTCGCTGCCGGTTGCAGCCACCGCCATCGTCGTCTCGACGCAACACAAGGCAGGCTACGACGAGAACGACCCGGCCAAGCAGGCCGAACTCGAAGCCTATGTGAAGAGCGTGATTGCCGACGTGATCCCGCCGGTGCTGCTGCGCGAAACCGAATACTTCATCAACCCGACCGGCAGCTTCGAGATCGGCGGTCCTGACGGCGATGCCGGTTTGACGGGCCGCAAGATCATCGTCGACACCTATGGCGGTGCGGCTCCCCACGGCGGCGGCGCATTCTCGGGCAAGGACCCGACCAAGGTTGACCGTTCGGCTGCCTACATCACGCGCTACCTTGCCAAGAACGTGGTTGCCGCCGGCCTTGCCACGCGCTGCACCATCCAGATCGCCTATGCCATCGGCGTGTCGAAGCCGCTGTCGCTCTATGTCGACACGCACGAGACGGGCACCGTCGGCGACGACAAGATCGAGCAGGCGATCCTGGGTATTGCCAAGCTCGGGGGCCTGACCCCGCGCGCGATCCGCACGCACCTGGGGCTCAACAAGCCGATTTACCAGCCGACCGCAGCCTATGGCCATTTCGGTCGCAAGGCCGAAGGCGACTTCTTCCCGTGGGAGCGCACCGACCTCGTCGACGATCTCAAGGCGGCGCTTGCCTGAAGTGTCGGCCGGGGGAGCTGCTGACGGCTCCCCCGCCTGTCAGAACTGGCCCTTCCTCGGCCCGAGATAGCCGAACAGGAAGGCGCCGACCTTCCGCATCTGGATCTCTTCCGCGCCTTCGGTGATGCGGTAGCGGCGGTGATGCCGGAATATGTGCTCGAACGGCTTGTGGCGCGAATAGCCGATGCCCCCGTGGACCTGCATGGCACGGTCGGCGGCTTCGCAGACCAGCCGGTTCGCCCAGTAATTGCACATCGAGACCTTGTCCGAAAGTTCACGCTCGATGCGCTTGTGGCCACCCTCTTCGGCCTCGAGGCGGTCCATCTCCCAGGCCGTCTTGCGGATCAGAAGGCGCAGCATCTCGCACTGCGTGGCAAGCTCCACGAGCGGGAACTGGATCGCCTGGTTGCGGGCAAGCTCCTCGCCGAAAGGCTTGCGTTCCCGCGCATAGCGCACCGACTCCTCGACGCAGAAGGTAGCCGCGCCCAGCGATGATGCTGCCTGGCGGATGCGGTTCTGGTGAACGAAGCTCTGCGCAATGGCCAGGCCTCCGCCAACGGGGCCGAGAATCGCGCTGTCCGGCACCCAGACGTTGGTGAACGAAACGCGCGGGTGGTCGGTCGGCATATTGAAGGTCCACAGGTACTCTTCGATGACCAGCCCCTCGGTCGGGTTGGGCACGAGGAAGCAGGTGATGCCGCGCGCATCGCCCGCATCGCTACTCGTCCGTGCGAAAGTGGCGCAGTGGGTGGCAACGTGCATGCCGGTGGTCCACATCTTCTCGCCATCGATGCGCCAGCCAGATACCCCGTCGCGCGTTTCCGGCACTGCGCGGGTTTCCATGTGGGTGGCGTCGGAGCCGTGATCGGGTTCGGTAAGGCCGAAGGCGGTGCGGCGCGTGCGGGCAAAGCCCCCTTCGATAAACTCCGCTTGCTGTTCCGGTGTGCCGAAATGCTCGAACATGTTCACGAACGGGAAGTTGCCGACGATCGAGTGCTCGTTCTGCAGGTCATTGTGGAGCCCCAGGCCCTTCGCCGCGAAGTGTTCGCGGATCACTGCCATCCACAGGTTCTTGCCGTCCTTGCCGCCGTACTTCTTCGGCGCGGAAAAGCGCCAGTGCCCCGCCGCATCGGCACGGCGGGTGGCTTCGACCAATAGCGCTTCCCATTCATGGCGCGGCAGGCCGCCGTTGTCGAAATCGGTGCGCGCCCATTCGCGGCGGTGGTCGAAGAAGCGGATATTGTCGTCCGCCTGTTCAAGCGGTTTGATCTCTGCCTCGATGAAGGCATCGAGTTCGGCGATGTAGGCGACGAGGTCTTGGGGAAGGTTGAAGTCCATCAGACTTGGCTCCAGAGGGGGCGGGCGGACGCCAGCGCGGGATACTTGGGCATGTCGGCGGAAAGGGTGGACAGCGTCCGGGAGCGGAGCGTGGCAAGGAGCCCTTCCGTCTGAAGCGACTGGCGCCCGGCAAGAATGTTCTCGGCAAGGACCTTGTCCGCCGGATCTGCACGCCCGGCCAATTCGCGGCGCACGATACCCAGCGCGTTCTGGGCGACGGCTAGCTCCCAGCGCTCACGGCCGTCGAGCTTGCCCTTGACCGTGGCGGCGAGCCATTCCGAGACAGCGGTCAGGATTTCCGCCGCCGTTGGCTCGCCCAGGCTTTCGGATGCGCGCCCCGGCGCTGCAGGCAGGAGTCGCTCGCGCTCCGCCTGTGGTGCTTCGCTTTCGAGCAGCAGCAGCAGGTCGAGTTCCTGTTCCGCGCAGCGGCGGGCGACGACGACTCGCTCAAGTGACCGATCGGTGCCGGATCGCCATGATTGGCCCATCGATAGGCAGCCAAGCGCCCACCATACCGTTCGATAGACCAGCCAGAAGCGGAAGCGGACTGCATCAAACTGCTCACCGCCGGCGTCTTCATAGGCCCGGGCCAGGGTAGCCACATCGGTCAGGCCGAACCCTTGCTTGTCGAGCCTTCCGAATCGCCACACAGTCATGCAGCCATAGGCCAGGTCCTCATGCCCGTCGCCAAGATGGGCCAGTTCCCAATCGAGCACGCCGGACAGGCGCCCTGCGTCAACCATGAGGTTGCCGATGCGGAAATCGCCATGGACGACGACGGGCGATGTCGGCGAGGGCAGGTTGGTGCGAAGCCAGGCGAGGCCCAGCGCAATTACCGGTCGGTCGCCACCGGCTTCCTCGAACTGGCGGGCGAGCCCCTCCACGCCTTCCGCAGGGTTCAGCATCGGAAGGAAAGGCAGGCCTTCGGGCGAAAGGGCGTGAATGCCTGCCATTGCCGCTGCGAGATCGGATGCAAGCTCCGGAGAGGATGAGAGTGCAACTTCCGGATCGGCCGTGCCCGGCAGGCAACGCATGATGAAGCCGATGCCAAGGCCATCCGCGCTCGCAAGTTCGGCGACGACTTCCGGCGCTTTCACGCCGGACGCGTGTGCCTGCCGGATCAGTTCGGCTTCACCATCCATCCCGAGCGGACGCGCCGCGATCCATTCAGCCGAGGGCGCGCGGCGCAACACGAACCGTCCATCTCCACAGGCAAACGCCCATGATTCCATGTTTGCGCCGCCGGAGAGCCGCTGCAGGCCGGTAATCCTGCCGCCGTGCCCCGCCCTTGCCATGACTGCTTCGAGCAGCGTTTCCATTGCCTCTCCACGTCCGGCTTTGCCGCCGGTGCGAGGGTACTATCCTTAACCGATCGATTAAAGTCCAGCGCGAATCGCCACTCGAGATTGGTTCCCGCAGCTTGCGCCCATCCGCGCGATGGATGCGCCGAGATGGTCCGAAAGGCACTTTGCCTTAGAATCACAACGCGATACTTGTGTTAAAGACGGATAAACCGGGGTCGGGGTACAAGAAGGCATGAAGTTCCGCACCGCACGAATCATCGCCGCATTGATGGTGGCGGCCCCTGCGCTGGTCGCCACGGTCCCCGCAGTGCAGAGCCGCGCTACGGTTTCGCTTCAGGATCAGCGCGATCAGGCGATCCAGCAGCAGGTGGCCGCGATTGCCGCAGAGGGGCGGGGGCGCATCGGCGTGGCCGCCATGGACCTCGATGGGGGCGGTCAGATTTTCGTGAATGCCGACATGCCGTTCCCGATGGCCAGCACGGCCAAGATTGCGGTCGCGGCCACGTTCCTCGATCTTGTCGAGAAGGGCAATGCGCGGCTCGACCAGCAATTTCCCATGATGATGCCGGTGCGCGAAACCGGCGCGCGCAGTGCCGAAGCGCCGCTTCGCTCAGGCCAGATCATGACCGCGCAGAGCCTGATGGAGCTTTCCATCACGCGCAGCCACAACGAGGCTACCGACGGATTGATCCAGGCGGTTGGCGGTTACGACAAGATCAATCGTTGGCTCACGTCCAAGGGCATTACCGGCCAGCGGCTCGACCATACAATGGCAACGCTGGTTCGCGACGATGGCAAGGTCGACGCCGCGCGGGTGATTGATGTGCGCACCTCGAGCACGCCGCGCGCCATGCTTGCGTTGCTGGCCGCCATCGATCGGGGCAATGCCTTGAGTCCGGAAAGCCGAGCCGTGCTGCTCGATACCATGACCCGGACCAGCACGGGCAAGAACCGGATTCGTGCCGGACTGCCTGCGGGTACGCTCGTCGCCCACAAGACGGGCACGCTGTTCGGAGTGACGGACGATGTTGGTATCGTGCGTTTGCCTGATGGCAGGCACCTTGCCGTGGTATTCTTTGTGACCGGGCCCGAAGGTCACACTGCTCACGCCGGTCTGATCGCCCGCATGATGCGCACGATATATGATGGCTACAGCACACCGGTGGCCAAGAGCACGCAGGACCTTGTTCGCCGCCGCTAGGCTCTAAGCCTGAAACACCTACCAAACGCAAAAACGAGGGGCGGCAAGGCGATCTTGCCGCCCCCGTTTTTTGCGCGCCATCAGCCCGGCATACCGCAAAGAGAAAGGGGCGCGATCCGAAGACCACGCCCCTTCTATCTCATGTAACCTGCCCTTGCGGGCGGGGATTACATCGAAGCAGCTTCGCTCGCTTCAGCCGAAGCGTCGGCAGCAGGAGCCGAAGCGTCAGCAGCGACTTCCGAAGCAGCTTCCGAAGCAGCAGCGGTTTCGGTGGCTTCAGCAGCCGGCTTTTCCGAGCAGCCAGCGAGAGCGAAGGCGGTGCCGGCGACAGCGGCGAGGATGAGCTTGCGCATGCGTTACAATCCCTGGATTGAAGTGACCAGCGCCGGGCAAGCAGCCCGCCGCAAAGCCTACTCAAGCGGTAGACTTCGCGACCCAATTAATCGGCAATTCATCGCGTTGCAAGCACAAGACGTATGCATTGTGTCACAGTTTAGCCCGTGTTTGGGCCGAACCGCCTTTTTTTTGCCCGATTTCCGTGCGTTGAGCCGAGGCTTGCATGCGCCGGGTTGAGTTCTGACCACCCTGCAGCAAGGCGATGACGCGGGCATCGCGCCCTGCTAACACCCCCCGATGAGCGAAAAGCAGCATCTCTATCTGGTCGACGGGTCGGCCTATATTTTCCGCGCCTATCATCGCCTCCCGCCGCTGACGAATCCGCAAGGAACGCCGGTTGGCGCGGTCTACGGCTATACGACGATGCTGTGGAAACTGGCCGAGGACCTGCACAAGGCGGATGGGCCGACGCACCTTGCTGTCATTCTCGACAAGGCCGGCACGTCGTTCCGGAACGACCTCTACGACCAGTACAAGGCCAACCGCCCGCCCCCGCCCGAAGATCTCGTCCCGCAGTTCCCGCTGATCCGCGATGCAACACGTGCGTTCAGCCTCGCCTGCATTGAGGAGGACGCGCTTGAGGCCGATGACCTGATTGCTTCCTACGCGCGGGCAGCGACATTGCGCGGTTGGGACGTGACGATCGTTTCCTCCGACAAGGATCTGATGCAACTGGTCGGCAAGTGCGCCACCGGTGGTGGCTGCATCGACATGCTGGACACGATGAAGAACCAGCGCATCGACATCCCCGAAGTTGTCGAGAAGTTCGGCGTGCCGCCGGAAAAGGTCGGTGACGTCCTGGCGCTTATGGGCGATTCGGTCGACAACGTGCCCGGCATTCGCGGCATCGGCCCGAAGACCGCCACCAAGCTGATCCAGGAATACGGCGATCTCGAATCCGCGCTGGCTGCGGCCCCTGCGATGAAGGCGAGCAAGCTGCGCGAGAGCCTGATCGAGCAGGCCGAGATGGCCCGCCTTTCCCGCGTGCTGGTGCAACTCAAGGAAGATTGCCCGCTGCCGATTCCGATCGAGGACTTTGCCCTCGGCCAGATCCCCCGCGATCCGCTTGCAGCGTTTCTGGAGGAGCACGGTTTCACCAGCCTGCTGCGTCGTCTTGACGACGGCAAGGGCAGCCCGGGGCCAAAGACCCAGCTCAATCCCGCCAAGCCCGAAAACATGGCGGCTCCGGCCGCACCTGCGGGCAACCGGCAGTCGCTGCCGTCATGGCCGGCGGTGGATCTTGGCGCCTACGCCTGCATCCAGTCGATGGGCGAGCTGCAGCAGTGGATTGCGCGGGCGTTCGAAGCGCGGGTGGTGGCGATCGATACGGAAACGAGCGCGCTTGACGCAATGCGCGCCAGCCTGGTCGGCGTGAGCCTTGCGCTCGGGCCGAACGATGCCTGCTACATTCCGCTCGGCCACGGCGGCGCAGACATGTTTGCGGAAAGGCCGGTGCAGATCGATCGCGCAGAGGCATTGGCCGCACTGAAGCCGCTCCTGGAAAGTGACGCGGTGTTGAAGGTCGGCCAGAACATCAAATACGACATCAACATCCTTGCGCGCCAGGGCGTCCATGTCGCGCCGATCGACGATACCATGGTGATGAGCTTCTGCCTTGATGCCGGACGCAGCGAGACCGGCCTTGCCGGCCACGGCATGGACGAACTGGCAGAGCGGCACCTGCTGCACACCACGATGAAGTTCAAGGACCTGTGCGGCACCGGCAAGAAGGCGATCTCGTTCGCCGAAGTGCCGCTGGCCGACGCCACGCGCTATGCCGCAGAGGACGCCGACGTCACGTGGCGCCTGCATCGCCTGTTCCAGCCGCGGCTGGTCGACGAGGCGGGCATGCGAATCTACCAGAAGGTCGATCGTCCGCTCGTGCCGGTCGTCGCGATGATGGAACGCAATGGCATCAAGGTGGACCGCGAGCGGTTGTCCAGCCTCTCCACCGAGTTTGCCGCGCAGATCGCGCGCCTCGAAAGCGTGATCTTCGAGAAGTGCGGACAGAGCTTCACCATCGGGAGCCCCAAGCAACTGGGCGAGATCCTGTTCGACAAGCTCGGCTACAAGGGTGGCAAGAAGGGCAAGACCGGGCAGTACTCCACCGACCAGTCGGTGCTCGAAGGTCTGGCCGGGCAAGGCGCGGAAGTGGCAACGCTCGTGCTGGAATGGCGCCAGCTGTCGAAGCTCAAGTCGACCTATACCGATGCGCTGCAGGCCGCGATCAACCCCGAGACCGGGCGCGTGCACACCAGCTACAGTCTCGTCGGTGCGCAGACCGGGCGTCTCTCGTCAAACGAACCCAACCTGCAGAACATCCCGATCCGAACCGAGATCGGCCGCCAGATCCGCGATGCCTTCGTTGCCGAGCCCGGCAATGTGCTGCTGGCCGCGGACTACAGCCAGATCGAACTGCGCCTTGCCGCGCACATGGCCGATGTGCCGGCGCTGAAGGAAGCCTTCGCTGCCGGAGAGGACATCCACGCGCGCACCGCAATGGAAATGTTCGGCACCGTCGATCGTGACACCCGAGGACGGGCCAAGACGATCAACTTCGCCATCCTCTACGGCATCAGCCGCTGGGGCCTGGGGGGGCGTCTGGGCGTTAGCGCGGACGAGGCGCAGGCCATGATCGACCGCTACTTCGAACGCTTCCCCGGCATCCAGCGCTACATCCACGAAACATTGGAGAGCGTGCGCGAGTGTGGCTATTCGCAGACGCTGTTCGGCCGCAAGACGTGGTTCCCGCGCATCGGCTCTAAGAACCAGGCCGAACGCCAGGGCAGCGAGCGTGCCGCAATCAACGCTCCGATCCAGGGCACCAGCGCCGACATCATCAAGCGCGCCATGGCCCGGATGATGCCGGCCCTTGCCCAAGCAGGCTTGCCCCGCGTGAAGATGCTGCTGCAGGTCCACGACGAACTCGTCTTCGAGCTGCCGGAAGGCGATGTGGAGGAAGCCAGGCCGGTGATCGAGCGGGTCATGGCGACGGCGGCCGAGCCTGCGGTGAAGCTCAGTGTGCCGCTTGGCGTGGAGATCGGAACCGGCCTGTCATGGGGCGCGGCGCACTGATCGTCAGTTGAGCGCTGCGTATTGCGCCAGATCGGCGGTGCCGAGCGTCAGGATCTGATCGTTCGGCACCGAGTTGGTCAGCGCGTAGAACGCCGAGGCCTTGTCCGGCCCAAGGCCCATTTCGCGGTAGTAGTCGAGGTACGCGCGGTTGACCGGGTCGGACGCACTGAAATCGTCCGGCTCGAGACCCTCATCGTCGATCCAGGAATGGACCACGAACTCGGCATCGGGCGCAGCGCTGCGGCTCGCTCCCGCAAGGAACAGCTCGACCGCGCCCGAGCGGACCGAGCCGTGTTCCGGCACGCGCGTGGCAATGCCGCGGGCGCGGATCATGCGGCCGAGGCGCAGATTCGCGTGATCGTCGACCGTGCCGGGGCAGTCCGGCATTTCGAGCATGCGAATGCCGGGGAAGGCGCGCAGCATCTTCTGGAAGTCGGCAGGCGAATAGCTGTCGGTTTCGGCGACGAGTGCGGCCCGGCTGCCGTCCAACACCTCGAACGGCCCGAAGCTGGCGACGCCCTTCACATCGGCGCGGGGCAGCCCGGCGATGCGTTCGGAGCCCGGCTCCTCGACTTCGACGACCGTCGTCTCGGTCCATGTGACGCCGTTCTCCACCCAGGTCCGTGTCGTTACCTCGCGCGTCGTCACCTCGCGCGCCAGCACCGGCTGGCAGGCGAGAATGGCGAAGATCGCGGAAAGAAGCGCGCGGCGGAGCATGGTCAGCCTTTTCCGCGCGCGCGGATTGCCGAATTGCCAAGGGACGCGGTTAAGATCGCCTCACCATGACCCGCGACTGGCTACGAATGCCTCGAAAATGGCCGCATCCCGCCACCGTACTGGCCGCACCGCTGCTAGGCTAAGTAGCATTGCGGATGGAGTGCAGTATCGATGGTCGCGCTGGTGTCGACGGTGGCCTATCTCGGGCTCGAGGCGCGCGCCGTCGAAGTGCAGTGCCAGGTGGCGCCCGGTTTGCCCGCGTTCCGGCTCGTCGGCCTGCCCGACAAGGCGGTGGGCGAAAGCCGGGAGCGGGTTTCCTCGGCGCTTTCCGCACTCGGTCTCGCATTGCCGCCCAAACGGATCACGGTGAATCTTTCGCCGGCTGATCTGCCCAAGGAAGGCTCGCACTACGATCTCCCGATCGCGCTCGCTTTGCTCGCCGCGATGGGGGTAGTCGATCTCGAACAGATCGCTGACTATGTGGCGGTGGGAGAGCTGGCATTGGATGGCCGCGTGCTGCCATCACCTGGCGTGCTGCTCGCCGCGCTTCATGCCAGCGGTGAAGAGAAGGGCCTGATCTGTCCTGCCGCGCAAGGGCCCGAGGCGCGCTGGGCCAGCGGGATCGACGTGATCGCCGCACCGGACCTCATCGGCCTGCTCAATCACCTGAAGGGGCAGCACCGCCTCCCCCAGCCTTCTCAGGGCGTGGCCGATCCACCGCGTCGCATGGCCGATCTCAAGCAGGTCAAGGGCCAGGAAACCGCCAAGCGGGCGCTGGAGATTGCGGCGGCTGGCGGGCATAACCTGCTGATGATCGGGCCGCCGGGCGCGGGCAAGTCGCTGATGGCCTCGTGCCTGCCCGGCATCCTGCCTGAGCTGACCCCGTCCGAGGCGCTCGAGGTGTCAATGGTGGCGTCGGTGGCCGGCACGCTCGAGGACGGTCGCATCAGCCGCGCCCGGCCGTTCCGGGCTCCCCACCATTCCGCTTCCATGGCCGCCTTGACCGGGGGCGGGCTGAAAGTGCGTCCCGGCGAAGTGAGCCTTGCGCACCTCGGCGTCCTGTTCCTCGACGAACTGCCCGAGTTTCAGCGCGCCGTGCTCGATTCCCTGCGCCAGCCGCTGGAGACGGGCGAGGTGACCGTGGCCCGCGCCAACGCGCACGTGACCTTCCCGGCGCGCGTGCAACTGATCGCGGCGATGAACCCGTGCCGCTGCGGCCATCTGGGCGATCCGGCGCTTGGGTGCAGCCGTGCCCCCCGCTGTGCCGGCGACTATCAGTCCAAGGTGTCAGGCCCGCTGCTTGATCGCATAGACCTCCATGTCGAGGTCGATCCGGTCTCCGCGGCGGATCTGGCGCTTCCGCCGCCTGCAGAAGGTTCCGACCAGGTGGCCGCGCGGGTGGCGCGGGCGAGGGCGCTGCAAGTTGCCCGGCTCGAGGGCACCAACGCCCGCAGCAACGCCGAGCTTAACGGCGATCTGCTGGACATCCACGCAACTCCGGACGAACCCGGGCGCAAGCTGCTCGCACAGGCTGCCGAAGCGATGCGCCTCTCCGCGCGCGGCTATACCCGCATGCTGCGCGTGGCGCGGACTATCGCCGATCTGGCCGGGGCGGACACAGTGGGTCGCATCCATGTGGCCGAAGCGCTCAGCTATCGCCGCATTGCGCCTCGGGCTTAGGCTTAAAGATTGCGCCCAAGGAAGATGAGCAGCATCGCTCCGATGACCGAGGCGAGGCAGCCTGCGCGGTTGACGCCTTCGCCGAACGTCCGGCCGCTGCGCCAACTGGCGAACAGGCCTGCGACAAGCGCGCCGCCTACCCCCAGCAGCACGGTCTTGAGCATGCCGATGTCGACGTCGCCGGGATAGAAGAACCGCGCCAGCACGCCGACCACCAGACCGGTGAAGACAATCGAGATCAGATTCAGCACACCTGCACTCCGTTCCTGTGGACACCACATATGGTGCCGGTTGACGCTCTCTTGTCCACAAGTTGGTGGCCAACCCGAAAAATATTTCGACCAGCGTCGTTTCGCCCTTGAAGTGCAGGAAAGTCCACGCGTCGCTGCACTGCACAATAGCTCTTCTGGCGACGAAGCGAATCGCACGTGCGACGAATCGAGTCTCCCTGCGGATGTTTACCCTCTTGTGTCTGAATCCGGTTGAGGCACTATGGGTTGTGGTCGGGCTTCAGGGGGACCTCTAAACCTAGTTTAGAGCGCTTGGGCGTGTTTTGCGCGCAATGGCAACGCATTGCCTGCGCGCAGGGCACACGGGGCCGTGATCGGGAATTCTGGAGCCGAGCGCCTGCGGAACAACATGTTCCACTTTCGTTCCGTCTCTTGTAGGATTGGGCCACTCGCCCGATTCGAGTGTCGATTGATCGCCCGGGCCTTGGCTGCGGGGTGCGAACGGGGGTTGAACGTGGATTTCAGAACTGGAGACGGCTCCGTGGTTGCGCAGGACGAACTGGCGCTTGCAGGCGCTCCGGCTGCGGCCGGTGAAGCAAAGGCGATGGATATGGACGCCAAGGACGCAGGCAGCGAAGCACTTGTCGCAGGCATGGCCGCCACCGTCGCAGCGGCTGCCGTTGCGGCCGCGCCGGTCAGCGATTCCAAGAAGGTCAATCCGCGCCGCTTTACCATCGTGACGGATGACAGCCGCGATGCGCGCCTGACCGATTTCGGCAAGGACACGCTGGACGACCGCTACCTGCTCCCCGGCGAGAAGTATCAGGACCTGTTCGCGCGCGTGGCCGATGCCTATGCCGACGATCAGGAGCACGCCCAGCGTCTCTACGACTACATCTCGAAGCTGTGGTTCATGCCAGCCACGCCGGTTCTGTCGAACGGCGGCACCGGGCGCGGCCTTCCGATCTCGTGCTACCTCAACTCGGTCGATGACAGCCTCGAAGGCATTGTCGCGACGTGGAACGAGAACGTCTGGCTCGCCTCG
The DNA here is from genome assembly GCF_058793515.1 of Novosphingobium sp. GW835-FHT14H07. Taxonomy (NCBI): domain Bacteria; kingdom Pseudomonadati; phylum Pseudomonadota; class Alphaproteobacteria; order Sphingomonadales; family Sphingomonadaceae; genus Novosphingobium; species Novosphingobium sp. GW835-FHT14H07. The sequence continues at coordinate 76,837 of NZ_JBXAFX010000005.1, read as the reverse complement.
CGCGGCGGCGGCATCGGCACCTATTGGGGCAAGGTCCGCGGCATCGGCGAGAGCGTCGGCCTCAACGGCAAGACCAGCGGCATCATCCCCTTCGTGCGCGTGATGGATTCGCTGACGCTGGCGATCAGCCAGGGTTCGCTGCGGCGCGGTTCGGCGGCCTGCTATCTCGACGTTTCGCACCCGGAAATCGAGGAGTTCCTCGAGATCCGCAAACCTTCGGGTGACTTCAACCGCAAGGCGCTGAACCTCCATCATGGCGTGCTGCTGACCGACGAATTCATGGAAGCCGTGCGCGATGGCACGGAATTCCACCTGCGCAGCCCCAAGGACGGCTCGATCCGCAGCACGGTCGATGCGCGTTCGCTGTTCCAGAAGCTCGTTGAAACCCGCCTTGCCACGGGCGAGCCCTACATCGTGTTCAACGACACGGTGAACCGCATGATGCCCAAGCATCACCGCGACCTGGGGCTGAAGGTCTCGACCTCGAACCTCTGCTCGGAAATCACCCTGCCGACGGGCCGCGATCACCTCGGCAACGATCGTACCGCGGTATGCTGCCTGTCCTCGCTCAACCTTGAAACCTGGGACGAGTGGAACGGCGACAAGCGCTTCATCGAGGACGTGCTGCGCTTCCTCGACAACGTGCTGCAGGACTACATCGACCGCGCGCCCAGCGAGATGGCCCGTGCCAAGTACTCGGCCCTGCGCGAACGCTCGGTCGGCATGGGCGTGATGGGCTTCCACTCCTTCCTCCAGCTCAAGGGCATCGCCTTTGAATCTGCGATGGCCAAGGCGTGGAACCTCAAGATGTTCAAGCACGTCGCCGCCAAGGCGGACGAGGCTTCGATCCTGCTCGCGCAGGAACGCGGTGCATGTCCGGATGCTGCCGAAATGGGCGTGATGCAGCGCTTCTCCTGCAAGATGGCGATTGCGCCGACCGCGTCGATCTCGATCATCTGCGGCGGCACCTCTGCCTGCATCGAGCCGATCCCGGCCAACATCTACACGCACAAGACCCTGTCGGGCTCGTTCGTGGTCAAGAACCCCTATCTGCAGAAGCTGCTGGCCGAAAAGAGCAAGGATTCCACCAACGTGTGGAACTCGATCCTCGAACAGGGTGGCTCGGTCCAGCATCTCGATTTCCTCAGTCCTGAGGAAAAGGCGATCTACAAGACCAGCTTCGAGATCGACCAGCGCTGGCTGGTCGAATTCGCGGCAGACCGCACGCCCTACATCGACCAGGCCCAGTCGCTGAACCTCTACATCCCGGCCGATGTCGACAAGTGGGACCTCATGATGCTCCACTTCCAGGCGTGGGAGAAGGGCATCAAGAGCCTCTATTACCTCCGCTCCAAGTCGGTCCAGCGCGCAGGCTTCGCCGGCGGCGTCGAGGCAGACAACACCGCGCAGGCCCCCAAGATCGAACTGTCGGCCGGCCAGACCGACTACGAGGAATGCCTGGCCTGCCAGTGATGGCGTGAGGGAGCCTGCGGGCCATGTCCGTGACGACTGACGTTGTAGCGAAATGGCCCACACTGCTCATCGCTCTTCCATGGGTCATCGCCGGCTTGGCGATGACTCTTCGGCCTGCCGTGTTCGCGCAATGGCAGTCCGACTTTTGGCGGAAGCGATATGGCATCGTGGCGGGGCCAATCGGCTCGGGCACTAAACTGTTCTACCGATTGCAGGGCATTTTCGTCGCGACCGTCGGTTTGCTCGTTGTGGGCAATTCGGTGCTCGGGTGAAATACGAACTGCTAACATCCCCGTTACACCCCGCGACACTTTGCGGCTGGCGCATCTGTGCGACAATCCGCGACAAGACTTGTGCTTGCACGATCCCGGTCAGGCCCGCTAAGGCGGCTTTGTCTAATCTTGCGATCAATTCGCATTATCAAAGGGGTTCGTTTCATGCGCAAGTGGCACCGCTGGATCACGGTGTTCTTCGGGGTCTTCATGATCTGGATGGCCTTCACCGGCGTCGCCAGCCACGTGACGGCGCTCTGGCCAGCTGGGGAGCAGGCCGGACCTCCGCCCGTTCCGCAGGGTTTCGTCTGTCCCGAAACCATGATGTGCCGCCCCAAGGCGCCTCCGGGCGGGATGAAGTCGCTGGTCGGCTGGTTCCACCACCTGCATTCGGGCGAGGAATTCGGTCCTGTCGGCACCGCAATCTCGCTGATGACCGGTCTGGCGCTGCTGTTCTTCAGCATCTCGGGCCTGTGGATGTACTTCTCGATGTGGAAGAACCGCAAGGACCGCAGCCTCAAGCCCGGCTGGTTCTGGAAGTAAGCGAGTCTTCGCTGGTTGCGCCCCTGACGTCCGTCAGGGGCTTGCGGCACCGGCCCTCTCCCCCGCCCGGCCACCCATTCAGGGTACTCTCGTGGGTAGCGGGGCGGGGGAGCGGGCAGGTGCCGCTAGGAAAGCCCGGATGGGCTTTTCGCACCCCGCAAATAAAGAAAAACGCCCCGCCTTTCGGCGGAGCGCTCTCCGGTCGCGTGGCACGACCTGGTCCCGAAGGGGGCGGGACGTTCTTGCGATCCGGCACCCGGCGATCCGCCGGGACAGGACAGCGGGAAGGCCTCGCTGCCTTTCCGGACTTATTCTTCCTCGAGCATGCCCCAGGCCACATCGCCGTTCGCCGACAGGCGAACCTTGTCGCCTTCGATTTCGGCGACGAGCCCGGTGGAGAGGTAATGATGGTGGCCGGAATGGGTTCCACCTTCGAAACCCGCGCCGGAGTCCTTCTTGGTCAGCTTGATCCGGTCGCCATCGACGCCATCGACCGTGCCGATGTGCACGCCATCGGCGCCGATCACTTCCATATGCTCTCGGATGCCCGAAGTGCGTTCGGTGCTGTTGCCGTAGCCCATCTGTTCGCCCGACTGCCCCCCGCCCATCTGGCGCTGGCCCGCGTCGAACTGGACCTGTTGGCCCTCGGTGCCGGAATTGTCGGAACGCGAGCTGTTGGGGCCCTGGTTCTGCCGTTCGGACTGCTGGCCCATCTGGCCACCGGTGTAGTCGCCGCTCCAGCGGTCGCCGCCGGTCTGCTGGTCGGCACCTCCGGGGCTGCGGATGCCTTCCTGACGGTCGGCCTGGCCGGTTCCGCCCTGCTGTTGCTGCTGCCGCTCGCCGGCATTGGCGCCGGTGACGTTGCGGGAATCGTTCGGCTCGTACTCGCCCATGGCAATTCTCCTGCGAATTCTATGAAGTTTCACGGGCGCTGCCGATCGCGCGCCCTTGCCTTCACAACCGTGCGCCGGGTCCGCCGTTCCGCTTCGAAACCGGGCGCAGCGCCAGTCCGATGGCCCCTGTCGCCGGGCCGAGGGTTCCTGCCCCAAAGGGCACGATTCAATCGCGTGGAAAACCCCGCCACTATCCCCCGCAAAGGCCGCGCCCGCGCTTTTGCCTGACCGCATCAGACCTTACATTCAAAGAATCAGCACAGGACACCGCCATGCCCCTTCTTGAAGCCCGCCCGACCTACAAGCCCTTCGAATATCCCTGGGCCTACGAATTCTGGAAGCGCCAGCAGCAGATCCACTGGATGCCCGAAGAGGTGCCGCTGGGCGAGGATTGCCGCGACTGGGCGCAGAAGATCTCGGATCACGAGCGCAACCTGCTCACGCAGATCTTCCGCTTCTTCACCCAGGCCGACGTGGAAGTGCAGAACTGCTACCACGAACAATACGGCCGCGTGTTCAAGCCGACCGAGATCAAGATGATGCTCGCCGCCTTCTCCAACATGGAGACGGTGCACATCGCCGCCTATTCGCACCTGCTCGACACCATCGGCATGCCTGAAAGCGAATACGGCATGTTCCTCGAATACGAGGAGCTGAAGGCCAAGCACGATTACCTGCAGACCTTCGGCGTCGACAACGACGAGGACATCGCCCGCACGCTGGCCATGTTCGGCGGCTTCACCGAGGGCCTGCAGCTCTTCGCCAGCTTCGCCATGCTGATGAACTTCCCGCGCTTCAACAAGATGAAGGGCATGGGCCAGATCGTTTCGTGGTCGGTCCGCGATGAATCGCTCCACTGCGAAGGCATCACCCGCCTGTTCCACGCCTTCGTGAAAGAGCGCGGCTGCCTGACCAAGGCGGTGAAGGAAGACATCATCGACTGCTGCCAGAAGACAGTGCGCCTCGAAGACGCCTTCATCGATCTCGCCTTCGAACAAGGCCCGGTCCCGGGCATGAGCGCCAAGGAAATCAAGCGCTACATCCGCTACATCGCCGACTGGCGCCTGTCGCAGCTCGGCCTGCCCGCAATCTACATGATCGAAGACCACCCGCTGCCCTGGCTCGCCCCGCTCCTCAACGGCGTCGAACACGCCAACTTCTTCGAAACCCGCGCCACGGAATACTCGAAGGCGGCGACCAAGGGCGACTGGAACACGGTGTGGTCGAGCTTCGACAAGCGCCGCACGGCGAAGTCGGCGGCGAATGTCGAAGCGCCGGTCGAGGTGGACGTCGACATGTTCGGCGCTGCGGGGATTGCGGCGGAGTAAAGCAACGCAAAGCGAAGGATAAACAGTGGAGCAGTCGCTGGGCTGCTCCATTTTCATTTAAAATCATGATCTTAAAGAGAGCTGTTATATTAGATTGTTGCCGCCATTTGTCAAAATAACGCTTGATCATTTTCTATCTTGTGTTATTTTTCAGATGAGGAGTGATGACATGAGCGACCTTTTGCGCGAAACGATGGTCTTGCGAGAGAAAGCATGGAGCGCGGTTGTTGCGTCACCTGCGTATGCTCAATTTGCTGCTCTGGATGCCGCAGTGCAGGCAATGGGTGGGGCCCCGGCTGATGCTGCCAATTCAACAACTCATGTCAATCCGCCACTTCGAGCGAGAGTTGGCGTCGCACCTACTTACATTGGCAGGGCCGTTCATCATTTTGTCTCAGGCCAAAGAATGTCCCATTCGGAGCGAAAGATTTCGCATGCTGAAGCAGCTATGCAGGCGCTTTTAAAGGCGGGGCGGCCCATGCAATCTCCAGAATTGCTTGAAGCCGCCCGCGCGGAGGGCGCTTTGATTGGTGGGGATAAACCAATCATCAATTTAACATCGTCGTTATCGCGCAGTAGCGAAATTGAAAGTTTGCGGATTAACGGCATACCCCACTGGTGGCTTTCAGGAAGGCCACTTCCTGAAGGTTATGCAGCAAGCGAGAACGCAAGTGATCGCTTCCAACAAAGTGTTTTTGATAATGAGGAGGGAATTGATGGAACCGCCATAGACAAGCTTGACCTTTGAACGAAAGAAAGGCCGACCACTCGGCCGACCTTTCCGTTCGATAATCGGCGTCACGAAAACGCAGATTGCCGTCTAAGCAGCAGCAATTTCGCAATTCGCGACGCCGTCGTCAACCGATTTCACAGGAGGCATCCATGCCCAGTGATGACGGCTATATCTACCGCCAGTGCATTACGTTGCGCAACGGACAGCGGCTTTGCAAGCCCAAGGGGCAGGCATTCCGCATTCCGATCAGCAAGAAGCCTGTGTCGGTAGATCGCCCCGATAACGACAACTGAGTTGCAAGGAGGGTGGTCAAACGACCACCCTCCGTCTCTGCGGAGGCAAAATCATGGAATATATCCGCTCGTCTGCCATCTGGGCGGTAAGCCATAATCCAGCCACCCTGACTTTGACGGTCTGGTTCACGCACGGAGGCCATCCCTACGATTACTTTGGGGTGCCAACGTCTGTTTATCAGGGTCTGCTTAATGCCAGTTCTGCTGGGCGTTATTTCAACCAGCATATCCGGGATCAGTACGCCGCATAACCATGGCCCATGATGGTCCGAGTTCAATGTGTGGCTTCTGGCGCTGGTTCGCCTGACGGCGAATCCCCACCCCCGGCCCCTCCCGCTTGCGGGAGGGGGAAGAAGGGGGTCCTGTTTGTGCGGGTGGCGGGGCGCTCTTTGTGGAGGACGGTTGACCATCGTTGCTGCATAAACCTCACCTCATCGCGCAGCCTCTTGCCCCCCTCCCGCAGGCGGGAGGGGTTGGGGGTGGGCATCCGGCGTAAGCCGGACCGGTCCTGACGCCGCACTTCGATGGCAAGCTGGATCGCAGTGGCCACGCCTTCGACGTTGCTCTGCACATCGGCATTGGTGAAGCGCAGCACCTTGTAGCCGGTCTCGGCCATGAAGCGGTCCCGCGCCGCGTCGTGGGCAAGGCGCAGGTCGTGGCTGTGACCGTCCAGTTCGACCACGAACATCAGTTCCCGGCACAGGAAATCCGCGAAGTATGGTCCGACCGGCATTTGGCGGCTGAACCTGGCGCCTAGCGCTCCGCCTGACAGATAGCGCCAGAGCTTGCGTTCTAGCGGCGTCGCTTCGCGGCGCAGTTCGCGGGCGCGGGTTGTGTTGCGAGGTTTGAATTCGCGCATTGGTTCACGGTGGCTTGAGTGGGTGGCGGATCAATTGGAGATGGCGCGGGAATGGTGGGGTTTGTTCGCCTGGCGGCGAATGCCCACCCCTGACCCCTCCCGCTTGCGGGAGGGGGATGCAGGCCTCGTGCCACGTTGCGGGATGGGAGCAGGATTTGGATCACTTTCTCCCCCCTCCCGCAAGCGGGAGGGGCTGGGGGTGGGCATCCGCCGTCAGCCGGACCGCAGCACCGCGCTTGCACCCCCAACGCCACTCCCCTAACCGCACCCTATGGAACTCGACGACCAGCTCCGCCGCTATTTCGGCAGCGATGACTTTGCCGCCATCACCCCTGCCGCGATGGAGGCGGGTATCGAGAAGATGCTCGTCGATTTCGGCCTGGAAAAGGATCGCGCGCGCCGCTTCGGGCTGTGGTCGCTGCTGCACATGCTTGGCAGCGCGCCCGATCTCGACGTGGCGTTCAAGCACGCTGAGGACCGTGATGCGGCGCGCAACTTCATGGACATCATGGCCAAGGCTCACGATGGATTCGATGCCGGAAGCGCTGGCTGATCTGCCGCTGCTCAAGATCGCCGCTGGCTGGCTCCTGCTCGTCAACCTGCAGATGTTCACAGCCTTCTGGTTCGACAAGCGCGCGGCGCTGCGCGGGTTCTGGCGTACGTCCGAAGCAAGCCTGCTGATGGGGGCATTCCTTGGCGGTACGCCCGGCGCGTTCCTGGCGCGGCGGGTGTTCCGGCACAAGACGCGCAAGCAGCCTTTCGTCAGCCGGCTCAAGACGATTGCCTTCCTGCAGATCATGGCGATCGGCGGGGCGATGGGCTGGCATGCTGCCGGCATCCTTCAGGTTTGAGGCAATCGCCGTTTGACGGCGCCGGTCGAAGCGCGCACTCTCCGATCGGGAGAGAGGATCGAGCTATGCCGGCACTGTTCTGGGGGTTTGTCGCAATCGTGGTGCTCGTGCTGGGGCTGGCGCTTATTGCGCTCAAGCCGCAGGCAGATACGCCGGAACGGCGCCGGAAATCCGGCGACAGCTCGGGCGGCATGTGGTGGGCGACCGACGCCGGAAGCGGCGATTGCGGTGATGGCGGCTGCGATTAGCCTACGCGAATAGCGCACAGGAAAAAGGGCGGCTTCCCCCCGGACGCCGCCCTTCCCGTAACCCGCTGACGCGGGCCGAATAGTGTGCCTCAGGCCTTCTTCGGCTTGCCGTAGCGACGGCGGGCGACCAGGCCCGCGGCAGCCGCGCCGAACAGGATCACCATCGAAGGCTCGGGCACTTCGGTGCCGCTGCTGGTCGACGAGGTCGTCGTCGTGGTGCCGCCGTTCGAACTGGACGAGGACGTCGAGGACGAGGTTGACGACGAGGTCGAGGAAGACGTCGACGAGGACGTGGAGCTTGAAGTCGAACTGGACGTGGACGACGAGGTTGACGAGCTCGAGGTGACGTTGCCCGAGGACGTCGAGGTTGACGAACTGGTGCTCACGTTGCCCGACGAGGTGCTGACGTTCCCGCTCGAGGTGGAAACGTTGCCGCTGCTGGTGCTGACGTTGCCGGAGCTGGTGCTGACCGATCCGCTCGACGTGCTGACATTGCCAGACGACGTCGAGGTCGAGGTGGAAACGCCACCGGTCGAAGTCGAGACGCCGCCGGTGGTGGTTGAACTGGTGATGCCGCCCGAACTGGTCGAGGTCGATCCCCCCGACGTTGACGATGAAGTGGAGCCGCCCGAGGTGGAGGTGGAACCGGTGCTGGTCGACGAGACGACTACGCTGCCACCGCCGCCGCTGCTGCCGCCGAAGAACCCGCCAAAGAAGCCGCCGCCGAAGCCGCCAATGCCGCCCCCGCCGATCACCACCGGCACCCCGCCGCCGCTCGATCCGGTCGGCTGCGGCGGCATCGGTGGCATGTAGGGAACCGGCGCCATCGCCATCTGCGGCGCGGGCTCGCAAGTCTTGGTGGTGGTCGTCGTCACGATCCGGCGGGCGCGGTGGATTTCGCGCTTGGCCGGGCGCTTCGCGATCCGCTTGGCGGGCTTGGTCGTCTTGACCTTCACGGGCTTGACGTGGTGGATCTCGCCCTTCGAGGGCGCTTCCGAAACGTGCACGGCGCCGCCGCCGAGCATCGCCCCGCCCGCTGCAGCCGCCGCCAGTTTTGCCAATGCCATCCGAACCGACATGATCGTTGCTTCCGTTTCGTATCTTTGCGGAAGGGGCTACCAGACGCGGGTTAATGCTCTGCTGACCCTTCCTTACCGATCGAAGAACGCAGATGGGGCGCGCGGGGGCAATGGCGTTAACCGTGTTGTCAGCCTTGAATCTGCCCGAAAACGGGACCGGAGCGGGGGGACGGTTAACTCTGTGCCAGAATGGGACCGAATGGCCTGCGAGGATGAAGCTTTGAATCCAACTCTACGGCAACTCCCCCACAACTCACCCCTAACTCTCCTGCAACTTTCGCGCGTGGAGGGCAGACTCGGGCGCTAGTCTGCCTGGTCGAAAAGCGAGGGTGTCGAGCCGGTCGGCGGAGTGAGGCCAAGGTGCTGCCATCCCCGGTCGTTGAGGCAGCGCCCCCGCGCCGTGCGCGCGATCATGCCGAGCTGGATCAGATAGGGTTCGATCACTTCCTCGATCGTGTCGCGCGGCTCGGACAGGCCGGCGGCGAGCGTCTCGACGCCGACCGGCCCGCCCTTGTAGATGTCGGCGATCATCGTCAGGTAGCGGCGGTCCTGCAGGTCGAGGCCGATCTTGTCGACCTCGAGCCGGGTCAGCGCGTTGTCGGCAATGGATTGCGTGATCTTGTCCGCGCCTGCCACCTGCGCGAAGTCGCGGACACGGCGCAGCAGGCGGCCGGCGACGCGGGGGGTGCCGCGCGAGCGGCGGGCGATTTCGGTGGCGCCGCCCTTGTCGATGCCGATGCCCATGAGGCTGGCCCCGCGCGCCACGACGCGCTCCAGTTCCTCGACCGAGTAGAACTGCAGGCGCACCGGGATGCCGAAGCGGTCGCGCAAGGGGGTCTGCAGCAGGCCCTGCCGCGTCGTCGCGCCGATCAGGGTAAAGGGCGGCAGGTCGATCCGCACCGAGCGGGCCGAAGGGCCTTCGCCGATCATCAGATCAAGCGCGCGGTCCTCCATTGCCGGATAGAGCACTTCCTCGACCACGGGGTTTAAGCGGTGGATCTCGTCGATGAACAGGACGTCGCCATGTTCGAGATTGGTCAGCAGCGCCGCCAGATCGCCTGCCTTGGCGATGACCGGGCCGGAGGTGGCGCGGAAATTGACGCCGAGTTCGCGCGCGATGATCTGCGCCAGCGTCGTCTTGCCGAGGCCCGGCGGGCCGAAGAACAGCACGTGATCCATCGCCTCGCGCCGCATCTTGGCGCTTTCGATGAAGACCTGCAGATTGTCTTTGGCAGCCGCCTGCCCGACGAATTCGGCCAGCGTCTTGGGCCGCAGCGCGGCGTCCTGGTCCTCGATCTGCGAGGCGGCGGAAAGGAGGGGGTTATCAGTCATGCCTGGAGGTGCTTCTGAACATCGCGGGAGTGATGCAGGATGCGAATGATCCGCACGGTATTGCCAAGGACGCGGTAGATGATGCGATGCCGGTTGCAGGGCAATTGGCGAACGCCTTCGCCCCAGCTGTCCTTTGCCTCGCCAATCAGCGGATGATCGACAAGGCGGTCGAAGCGTTCCTCGATTGCATCGCTATAAGCATCTGCCGCAGCCGCACCGAACTCTGCTTCGCCATACTCGAAGATTTCGACCAGGTCACGGCGGGCGGCCCTGCTCAGAACAATCCTAGGCACGCCGGGCGCGGCGCTCTTCGGCGATTTCCCGCAGCACTTCGCGCGCATCACGCTCGATGTACCCCGAAGCTTCTCCCTCTTCGATCATCTGGCGGACCCACGCCGTGTCCGCCGCCTCATCGAGATCGCGCTGGATCAAATCGCGCAGATAGGCTCCGGCATCGGCATAACCGCCATCGGCTATCCGCTGCTGGACGCGGCTTTCGAGAGACGAGGGGATGGAAAAGCTGAGGTCGGTCATGGCTGGATCATACCGGGTCGGGGGTGGGATGGCAAAGCCAGGAGCCGCGTCATGAGCGCTGGCAGTTCTGCGAAGCATAATCCCAGGCTCCGCCGCTATCCAGACAAGAGTCGATGGCGAACTCGGAACTGCCAAAGTGCCATACCAGCGCCAACGCGCTCACGATTGCGCCGATGATCAGAATGCGCTTCACCCCGCGGCCCTCTTCAGCGCCACGCGCACCAGATCGTTCAGCCCCGCATCCTCGCCCAGTTCCTTGACCGCAGCGGCGACGGCGCTGCTTGCCACGGCGGGCTTGAAGCCGAGGTTCTGCAGGGCGGAGACGGCGTCGGCGCTGGCGTTGCCGGGGGGTGGGGCGAAGACCTCGCCGCTGGCCATGCCAACTGGCGAAGCGTAGCCTGCGAGGCCGCCGGCCTTGTCCTTCAGCTCGTTGACGATGCGACTGGCGAGCTTTGGGCCGACGCCGTTGGCGCGGGCGACCATGGCGCTGTCGCCATGGGCACAGGCACGCTGGAGTTCTTCGATCGACAGGGCCGAGAGGATGGCCAGTGCCACCTTGCTGCCGACGCCCTGCACCGCGGTGAGCAGGCGGAACCAGGCGCGTTCGCCGGCGCTGGTGAAGCCAATCAGGCGCTGGTCGGTTTCGCTCACCTGCATTTCGGTGTGGACGACGACCTTGTCCCCCCGGATGCCGAGATGGGTCAGCGTCTTGGCCGAGCATTGCACGAGATAGCCGACGCCGTTCACGTCGATCACGGCCCAATCGGGCCCGGTATCATCAAGAATGCCGGTCAGCTTGGCGATCATGGTTTGTTCCTATGGCAGGAACTTTTTGCCGTGGCCAGAGGATACCCGCGCCAAATGCGTGGAGTGGCGGCGGGTGTTGGCGCTAAATGTCCACCTCCAACCCCTCCCGCCTGCGGGAGGGGAGAAGAAAGGGGTGCCCTAAGCCCCTAGCGAAGGGGGCGCTAGTCGTTGGCTTGCTGGTCCTCTGGCACGTCGTCCCATGGGCGGTAGTAGAGCGTGGCGCAGTCGTGGGCGAGGATGCCGCCGGTCAGCGTCAGGTCGTCCTTCCAGGCATCGGCCACGTAATCGAGGGTAGAAAGATGGCGGTCCTCGAAGTACATCTCGTGGACGTCATCACGCCCCGCGCCATAGACGATGCGCGAGATCCCCGCCCAGATCGAGGCCATGGTGCACATGCCGCAGGGCTGGAGCGTGGAATAGAGCGTGGCACCGGGAAATCGCATTTCGCCGGAGGACTTGCCTGCAGCGCGGATCGCCATGACTTCGGCATGGGCGGTGGCGTCGCAATGTTCGGCCGTGCGGTTGACGCCGTGCGAGAGGAGTTGCCCATCGCGCACGATGATTGCGGCGATGGGGGTGTTGGCGGGATCGGTGCCCTTGCGGGAGATGGCGAGATCGCGCGCGCGCGCCATCCAGTCTTCGTCGCTCAATCTGTCGTTCAGTGCGTCCATCCGGTGCATACGCCGGATCGTGGCAGTCGTTCCGGCCTATCGATGGCTGCCGAGCATGTTGGCGTGGGTTATCGCCACGGCCAAGGCGTCGGAGGCGTCCTCGCCCGCAAGCTGGACGCCGGGGAGCAGGATCTTGAGCATGTGCTGGATCTGCTGCTTTTCCGCACCGCCGGTGCCGACCAGCGCCTTCTTGATGACCTTGGTGGGATACTCGGCCACGGGGATTCCCGCCCGTGCGACCGCGACCATGGCAACGCCGCGCGCTTGCCCGAGCTTGAGGGTGGACTGCGGGTTGACGTTGACGAAGACTTCCTCGACCGCGCCGCTATCAGGCTTGTAGATGTCGATCACGGCGGCAAGCGCGGAATCGAGTTCGACCAGACGTGAAGCCATGGTGGCCTTGTTGTCGGTGCGGATCTGGCCGTTGGCGACGTGGCTGAGGCGGCTGCCCGACTTAGCGACGACGCCCCAGCCGGTGACGGTGAGGCCGGGGTCGATACCGAGGATTATCATCTTACAGCTTGAGTCCGAAGCGGGGGCCGATCTGCATCATGGCCAGATAGAGCAGCACCGTCAGCACGCAGCCCGCGACCAGAGCAACCCAGAACGGTACGCCGTGGCGCAGCAGCGCGGGGATCACGAGGAACATCGGCAGCGAGGGCAGGACGTACCAGAAGGTTGCTTGCGCATGGACCGCCATGTTCTCCGCATCGGGCCGGGCGTTCCACAGGAACACCATGCCGAGCACCGAGACGAGCGGCAAGGAAGCGACCAGTGCGCCGACAGTGGGCAGCTTGCGGCCAATCTCCGAGATCAGCGCGATGAGCAGGCCGGAGAGCACGGCCTTTATGGCGAGCGGCATCATGGTTCAGTAGATAACCTCGAATGGTCCGCCAGGCGTTTCGGCGCCATCCCAGTCCTTGGGTGCTGCCTTGGCAAGGTCGTCATAGGCGCTCCCGTCGAACGAGGCTGGCGACCTGCAGGTGAGGCTGGCGAGCGCATTTTCGCCCGAGGAGCCTTGCAGCACTTCTATTCCCGAGGACTGCCTGCCGGGGTTCTCGTTGAGGCTGCCGGTTTCATCGACGTGGACGACGTAATGCGTCATCCCGTTGGTGAAGCGGATGTAGTCCTGGTTGAGGCCGCCCTGGCTGCGATTGCCGCCGGTGTGGATGTTGCTCCAGTCCGGCGTGCTGGCAATGTGCAATTCGGGACGGCCGTGTGGTCCGAAGCGATAGTGCAGCGAGTTGCGTGCCAGGCAAACGCTGCCAAGCTTCACGCCGAAGCGGCAGGTGTAGACCACGCGTTCGTCGTTTGCGCACAGGCTTGCAGGACGAGCCGCGCCGAGGCGGGCAGGTTTCGCCACCGACCCGCCGGTGGAGAGCAGCGCCGCGAGTGCAACGGCAACTGGAAGCGCTGCCGTTGCCCGTGGCATCAGCCCAGCGTTTCCATGACGTCGTCGGGGATGTCGTAGTTGCCCCAGACGGTCTGGACGTCGTCGTCGTCCTCAAGGACGTCGATCAGCTTGAGCAGGGTGGCGGCGTTGTCGGCATCGACCGAGGTCTTCATGCTCGGCTTCCATGCCAGCTTGACGCCTTCGGCCTCGCCCAGGGTCTTTTCGAGTTCGCGCGCAACTTCGTGCAGCGATTCGACCGCGACCCAGATCTGGTGGCTGCCGGGGTTCTCGTCACCATCGCCCATGTCGGATTCGACGTCTTCGGCACCGGCTTCGATCGCGGCTTCGAGGACCTTCTCCTCGTCACCGACCTTGCCGGGGTATTCGATCAGGCCGAGGCGTTCGAAGCCGTGGCTCACCGCGCCCGATGCGCCAAGGTTGCCGCCGTTCTTCGAGAAAGCGGTGCGGATGTTGGTGGCGGTGCGGTTGCGGTTGTCGGTCAGCGCCTCGACGATGATCGCGACGCCGCCCGGGCCGTAGCCTTCGTAGCGCACTTCCTCGTAGTTATCACCTTCGCCCTTCGACGCCTTGTCGATCGCGCGGGCGATGTTGTCCTTGGGCATGGACTGGGCCTTGGCCGCGTTGACCGCGGCGCGCAGGCGCGGGTTCATGTCCGGATCGGGCATGCCCATCTTGGCGGCCACGGTGATTTCGCGGCTGAGCTTGGAAAACATCGCCGAGCGCTTTTTGTCCTGCGCGCCCTTGCGGTGCATGATGTTCTTGAATTTGGAATGGCCTGCCATGGTCCGTGCTTCTTGCGAGGTTTTGGAATCTGCATCGCCCCTAGCCGACGCCGCGCGTTCCGGCAATCGGTGTGGCGCATCGGCGCAATTGCAGGCATGAGGCAGCGATGATCCGCACGACCCTTGCCGAACTGATCGCCTTCCTGCGCCGCCCCGTGCCGATGGCGGCTTCCGGGTTGAACGCTGATGGAGCGCTTTCCCGCTGGTTTGTGCTGACAGCATTCCAGATTGGGGTGCTGGGGCTGGTGGTGATGCCGCTGATCGCGCTGTGGCAGAAGGCCTTTGCGCTATCGCCACCGAATGCCTTCGAAGGAATGGGGCCGCTGGCGCTGTGGGGCGGAGCGGTGCTTCTGGCGCCGGTGCTGGAGGAACTGTTCTTTCGCGGCTGGATGAGCGGGACGCGGCGCGTGCTGGCCCTGATCGGCGTGGTCCTGGCCGGGCTGATCGTTTTCGTGGCGCTGGGCCGGGGCAAGCCGCTCGCGGGTGGGGGAATATTGCTGGCCACGGTCCTTGTTGCGGCGGTGACCTGGTGGCGGAAACGGCGAGACACGGGGGTTCCACCGTGGTTCGCCCGACACTTCGCCCTGCTGCTTTACGGCACCACTGCGCTTTTCGCGGTAATGCACCTTTTCAATTACCCGACGATCACGCTCGCTGCCGTGCCGATGGTGCTGCCGCAGTTCTGGTCAGGCTTGATGTTCGCGCACATGCGGGTGAGGCTTGGCCTGCTGGCCTCGATGCTCAACCACATCGCATCGAACGCCATCGTGCTGGCGGTGGCGCTGAGCTGGGGTTAGCCGTTGACCACCGTGCCGCCATTGGGGTGCAGCACCTGGCCCGACATGTAGGACGAGTCCTCGCAGGCGAGGAACAAAAAGCTGGGAGCCACCTCGTTGGGCTGGCCCGGGCGGCCCATCGGTGTGTTCTCGCCGAAGTGTTCGAGCTTTTCCTCCGACGCGCCGCCGCAAGGGTTGAGCGGGGTCCAGATCGGGCCGGGGGCGACCGCATTGACGCGGATGCCTTCGCTTACGAGCTGTTCCGACAGGGCGCGGGTGAAGGCGGTGATGGCGCCCTTGGTGCTTGAATAGTCGAGCAGTTCGGGTTCACCCTTGTAGCTGGTGATCGAAGTGCAGTTGACGATGGCCGCGCCCGGCCTGAGGTGCTCGCGCGCGGCCTGGACGAGGTAGAACATCGAGAAGATGTTGGTCTGGAAAGTGCGTTGCAGCTGGTCCGCGGTGATGTCGCGGATGTCCTTGTCGGGGTGCTGTTCGCCAGCGTTGTTGACGAGGACGTCGAGGCGGCCCCAGTCGCCGATGACCAGATCGACGAGGGCATGGGCCACTTCCGGATCGCCGAGGTCGCCTGAGAAGGTCAGGGCTTCGCTGCCTTCGGCTTCGCACAGTTCGCGGGTGCGGGCGGCGTCCTCGTTCTCATTGAGATAGGCGATGGCGACTTTCGCGCTCTCGCGTGCGAAGAGGACGGCGACGGCGCGGCCGATGCCGCTATCCGCCCCGGTCACGATCGCCACCTTGCCCTTCAGTCGCCCCGAACCGGGATAGCGCGGCTGCCATTCGGGCTTGGGATCGAGGCTCGCCTCGCTGCCGGGGAGCCCGTCTTCGTGGATCGGCGGGCGGACGGTGGCGGTCTGGGTCATGGGGCTATCCTGCTGAAACTACAGGATGCCAATGGCCGGGCAGGGTGGTGGTTCCGCTCCTGCCCGGGAAACGCGATCAGTCGATGCCGAGAGCGTTCTTGTAGGTTTCGAGCACGGCTTCCATCTCACGGCGGTCGTCGGGCTTCATCTTCCGCAGGCGGACGATCTGGCGCATGATCTTGGCGTCATAGCCGGTGGCCTTGGCTTCGTTGTAGACGTCCTTGATGTCGTCGCCGATGCCCTTCTTTTCCTCTTCGAGGCGTTCGATGCGCTCGATCAGGAGGCGCAGGCGATCGTCTGCTGTCTTGGCATCGTCGAATTCGACCATCGGGAAAGTCTCCGGGTATGCGGGTGAATCAATTGGCGCGGCTGATAGACGCGCCACAGGATTCGGGCAAAACCGGGCCTGTGGATAGTCCGGGGATTAGTGGCGTTTTTGTTGACGGCACCGGCCCGCTCCCCCGCCCGACTACCCGGCAAAGGTACCCCTATGGGTAGTCGGGCGGGGGAGCGGGCCGGTGCCGCAACATCAAGGATGCCCAGCGTTCTTCTTGAGGCTTTCTTCCATCCGCGCGAGCTGCTCGGGCGTTGCCTCGGTCTGGTAGCGGGCCTTCCATTCGGCTGCGGGGAGTCCGTGGATCACTTCGCGTGCGGCGGCCTTGTCGCCCGCAAAGCCGCCTTCGATGATCCAGTCCGCCAGGCAATTGCGGCAGAAGCCCGAAAGACCCATCAGGTCGATGTTCTGGGCATCGTGGCGGTGCTGGAGGTGCTTTACCAGGCGGCGGAAGGCGGCGGCCGCTACGGAATCGGGAAGCGTATCGATTGCATTCGTATCCACGGTAATCTTCCTTGGGTTTTGAAATGGCATGGGCCATAGCGCATCCCGCAGATTCATAAGGAGTACCCAAGCTGTGGCCAAGCTCGATCCTCGCGGACGTAAAGTGAAGATCCTCGCCACGGTAGGACCCGCCAGCCGCGAGCCGGAAATGCTCGAGAAGCTCTTTCGCGCAGGCGCTGACGCCTTCCGTGTCAACATGAGCCATGGCGAGCACGCCACCCATGCCGAAACGATCGCCAATATCCGGGCGCTCGAGAAGAAGGTGAATCGCCCCATCACGATCCTGTGCGATCTGCAGGGGCCGAAGCTGCGGGTGGGCAAGTTCAAGGAAGGCCGTGCGGTGATCCGCCACTCGGGCCATTTCACGCTTGATCGCAATCCCGAGCCGGGTGACGAGACCCGTGTCCAACTGCCGCATCCCGAACTGTTCGGCATCCTGCAGAAGGGCCAGCGCCTGCTGATCGACGATGGCAAGCTGCGCTTGCGCGTGATCCGGGCCGACCAGAACGAGATTCTCTGTTCCGCCGAGGTTGGTGGGGTCATCTCCGATCGCAAGGGGGTCAATGTGCCCGATGCCGTGGTGCCGGTCCCGGCGTTGACCGACAAGGACCGCCGCGACCTTTCGTTTGCCGTCGAGCATGGTGCGGACTGGATCGCCCTGTCGTTCGTGCAGCGTCCAGAGGACGTTGCCGAAGCGCGCCGCCTGATGGGCGGCTACGGTTCGCTGATGGCCAAGATCGAGAAGCCTGCCGCGATCTCGCGTCTGGAAGAGATCATCGAGCTTTCCGACGGCATCATGGTTGCCCGTGGCGACCTTGGCGTGGAGTTGAATCCTGAAGAAGTGCCGCCGCTGCAGAAGCGCATCGTCGAAAGCGCGCGCCGCCAGGGCAAGCCGGTGGTCGTCGCCACGCAGATGCTCGAATCGATGATCGAGGCGCCGACGCCGACCCGCGCCGAAGTGTCCGACGTCGCCAACGCGGTCTATGACGGGGCTGACGCGGTCATGCTCTCGGCCGAAACCGCCGCAGGGGCCTGGCCGGAAGAGGCGGTGACGATCATGCACCGTATCGCTGCGCAGGTCGAAGCCGATCCGGGCTATGGCGCGCGCGTCCACTTCATCGAGACCCTGCCCGATCCGACCACGGCCGACGCGCTGGCACAGGCTGCGGCGAGCATCGCCAACACCCTGCCGATCGCAGGCGTGATCGTCTTCACGGGGTCGGGGTCGACCGCGCGGCGCGTGGCCCGCGAACGGCCTGGCGTGCCGATGCTGGTATTGACGCCATCGCAGAAGACCGCGCGCAAGGTGGGCCTGCTGTGGGGTGCCCACGCCGTCAGCACCAAGGACATCGGCAGCTTCGAGGAGATGATCGCCAAGGGCAAGCGCATGGCCTTGCGTCATGGCTTCGGCACCGCCGGCTCAAGGCTTGTCGCGCTGGCCGGCGTTCCCTTCGGCACGCCCGGGGCCACCAACCTGCTGCACGTCGTCACGCTTACCGGCAACGAACTGGATCAACACGGCTGACATTGATGTAAATATGCCACGCGCTTTGTAAGAATTAATTGCGCACTTGAAAACAGGTTGAACGCCGCTGCGCAGCGGGCATTCTCGCTCCACAAGATAAACGGGAGCTGTGAATGCCAGTTACAAAGAGCAGGGTTTCGCAAGGAATTTGCCGTGGGCTCAGCGCCCTTGCGCTCGTCGTCACGGGTGCGGGCGTGGCCTATGGTCAGGACGCGGCGCAGGATCAGGAGCAGTCGGCGATTGACGTGCTCAACGCCGACATCATCGTCACCGCCACGAAGAAGAAGGACGTCGAGAACGTCCAGGACGTGCCGGTTGCGATCACCGCATTCAATGCCCAGAGCCTGCAGGCGCTGCAGGTGCGCGATATCCAGACGCTGACCTACAGCGCGCCGAACGTCTCGCTCGATCAGGTCGGCACCTCGCGCGGGACCGCCAACTTCTCGATCCGCGGGCTCGGCGTGAACAGCTCGATCCCTTCGATCGACCCGACCGTCGGCGTGTTCGTGGATGGGGTATACATCGGCGTCAACAACGGGCTTGTGTTCGACGTGTTCGACCTGGGCTCGGTCGAAGTGGCGCGCGGGCCGCAGGGCATCCTCTATGGCCGCAACACCACCGGGGGCGCGGTCCTGATCAACACCGGCGATCCGACGCCGGATCTGCGCGCCAACTTCCGCGTGTTCTATGAAGGGCCGATCGATTCCGGGCGCGGATCGGGTAACTTCGCGGCGCAGGCCGTGGTGTCCGGTCCGTTGATCAAGGACGTGCTGAACTTCAAGGTCGGCGGTTACGTCAACAACGACGAGGGCTATTTCAAGAACCTGTTCAATGGCAAGGACTTCGGCAAGGCGCAGACCCAGATCCTGCGCGGTGCGCTGGAATTCCTACCGTCCGAGGCGATCCGCATGGTTGCCAAGGTCGAATACTTCAACAGCGAGGGCGATGGCCCCGCCGGCCAGAACCACGGCCTCTACAAGCGCGACACCTTCGACTTTGCGATCGATAACGGCGGCTTTTACAAGAACCGCACCTGGTTTGCGACGCACAAGACCGAAATCGACGTGGGTGATGGCAAGATCACCAACATCTTCGGCTTCCGCGATTATGATGCCTCGACCGGGGGCGACATCGATTCCAAGCCGGTATTCATCTTCCACTCTAATTCCTTGTTCAAGCAGCGCCAGTATTCGGATGAAATCCGCTACAACAACC
This sequence comes from Novosphingobium sp. GW835-FHT14H07, assembly GCF_058793515.1. NCBI lineage: Bacteria > Pseudomonadati > Pseudomonadota > Alphaproteobacteria > Sphingomonadales > Sphingomonadaceae > Novosphingobium > Novosphingobium sp. GW835-FHT14H07. The sequence goes on along the minus strand of NZ_JBXAFX010000005.1, from coordinate 57,493 downwards.
GCTTCGGTGCGCTGGACTTCACGGCAGGCGGTTTCTGGTTCACGCAGGACCTGCGCTACGACGAGCTGCGCTTCTTCCCCACGTTCATCAGCCCGTTGACCCAGATCGGCGGGGGTCGCCAGGATCACGACGTGCTCGGCCTGTTTGCGTCGGGCGACTTCGATGTGACCGACCAGCTGACGCTGACCGCAGGCATCCGCTGGTCCAAGGAAACCAAGGACGTCGCCGTCACCTACATTCGGCCTCGTTCCAATTGTTCGGTCGTGGCCGGCACTTGCCCGACATCCGGGGTCAACCCGCTTATCCCGAACGAGAACAACGGCTTCAAGGACAAGCGTACGTGGGAGAACTGGAGCCCCAAGCTCGGCTTCCAGTATCGCTTCAACGGCGATGCGCAGGTCTACGGCAACTGGACGCGCGGCTTCCGTTCGGGCGGGTACAACTTCCGCATCACCAATGCCCGCGCCTTCGAGGCAGTGGCAGCAACGCGCGGCCTTTCGTTCGACGAGGAGCAGGTCGACAGCTTCGAACTGGGCACCAAGTTCCAGACACCGGATCGCAAGCTGACGCTAAACCTGGCGGCTTTCCGCACAGAGGTTGGCAACATGCAGCGTGAGGTCAACGAAGGGTCTGCGGCGGGTGTTGCCCAGTCCATCTTCAACACTGCCGACGCCCGCATCACCGGCATCGAAGGCGAAGGCCGTTTTGCCGTGGGCAAGAACTTCCTGCTCACCGCGAACTTCGGCTACATCGATGCCGAGTACACCAAGGTGCTGTTCGACATTTCGAGCGACGGCGTGGTCAACGACGCGGACAAGGCGCTCGACCTGCCACGCACTCCGAAGTGGACCTATGGCTTTGGCGTGCTGGGTGATTTCCCGGTGGGCGAAGGCAATGCCATCGTCGCCCGCGCCAACTTCCAGCACCGCGACCGGTTTGCCTATACCGACAACAACTTTGGCTGGATCACCTCGTCCGACAACCTCGACGCCTCGATCAGCTATAAGACCGGTGGGCTGACCTTCACGGTCTATGGCCGCAACCTGCTCGATCAGGTCCAGCATGGTGGGGACACGCAGCTGGGTACGGCGGCGCAGATCCCGGTGTTTGGTGGCCCGCTTTCGACCGGCCGTTTGCCGACAATCCCAAGGCCGGCACGTTCTCGCCGCTGGTGCGCGGACGCGTGCTGGGCGTGGAGTTGAACGCCGACTTCTGAGGCAGAGGGCGCTGCGGGGTGTACCGCTCCGCAGCGCTCAGTTCTGGCGTGACTTGATTGTTGCCAGCCTTGGCGCTTCGCGTGCCGCGCGCTTTTCTGCAGAGCTCACGCAGTTCTTGCCAGCCTTCTTGGCAGCATAGAGCGCAGCGTCGGCAATCGGCACGATGTCGGTTGCCGATGTTGCCGTTTCGGGGACGGTCGCGATGCCGAGCGAGGCAGATATTGCGCACTCGTGGCTGGCGCTCAGCGATTCGATGCGCTGGCGCAGGATTTCGGCCTTGTCCATCGCGTCCTCGAGCGAGCAGTCGGGCAGGATGGCGACCAGTTCCTCCCCGCCATAGCGGCAGACCACGTCGGTCGGCCTGAGGCACCCGACGATCTGTGCCGCGACATCGCGCAAGACGGCATCGCCCTTGGCGTGGCCATGTTCGTCGTTCAGTTTCTTGAAGTTGTCGAGATCGAGCATGACCACGGCAGTGCTTGCCCCGGTGCGCGAACCGAGCGACACGAATCGTTCCAGCGCGTCTTCCATGTAGCGGCGGTTGTACAGCCCGGTCAGCGGATCGCGCAGCGACTGGGTGCGCAGCTTCTCGCGCAGGGCAATGTTGGAAAGGGCGAGCGACATGGAGTCCGCCAAGGCGCGGCCGAGGCGGCGGATTTCCATGATGTGATCGTAGGCGCCATCCGAGTCAGGATGGGCGATGATCAGCAGGCCGTGCAGCTGTCCGCAGGCCATCATCGGCATTTCGACGGTGGCGATTTCCGAGGGATGGTGCGCGCAGCACAGGGTTCCGACTGCCGGCGAATTGACGTGCGGCTTGCCGCGCTTCAGCGCCCAGCAGTTCGAGGGCGAGAGCATCTCGGGAACGCTGTAGCCCTCGGGCATGTCCCACGCCCGCGCGAGATCGAGCCGGTCGCGCGAGTTGTTGAACACGAACAGTGCGGCGCCGTAGCCGGGCAGCAAGCGGCGCGCTGTGGCCATCAATACGGCGCCAGCGTCCTCATAGGTCTCGGCGGCCTGGAGCATATCGGTCATCGCGAACAGTTCCTGGATCTGCTCGCGAGAGTCGCGGGTGATAACGTAGTTCGTGATGTTGCGGTTGCGCACAGACTGGGCTGCCCGCTTCAGGACCAGCTGAAGTGCAAATAGAGCCACCATGCAGCAGGCTGCAACTATGGCGAGAAAGTCGTGGTACTTGTCGGCCACGACCATCGGCAGGATCACGGCACAAAGCACCAGCGCATGCGCGACTAGAGTCGAGATATGCACTTTCTCAAGGCTTACCTCGTCATCAAGAAGCTGGCGTTTCTCTGACGATTCACGATCTGCGGCGGCCAAGGGATCCTCCAATCATGAAGGTATGCCGCGGGGCGTTGTAAGATGGGGTTAATTCACCGGGCGTAGGACGACCAGACTCTTACGGAACGCCGGATTAACCACACCATTCAGCGCTTTAACGCTTGCCGAACAAAGCGGACCCGATGCGAACATGTGTCGCGCCCAGTTGCACCGCCGTTTCGAAATCGTCGCTCATGCCCATCGACAGGCGGCTGAGGCCGTTGTCGTCGGCCAGCTTGTCGAGCAAGGCAAAGAACGGCGCGGCTTCGATCCCGGCGGGGGGCACGCACATCAGGCCGACCACTTCCAGACCGGCTTCGCAGGCTTGCGTCAGCAGGGCGGGCAGTTCCGCCACGGCGCAGCCACCCTTCTGCTCTTCGTTGCCGATGTTGACCTGAATGAAGCACGGCACCTTGCGGCCAAGCTTGTCCTGCGCCTTGGCCAGAGCCGTCACGAGGCTGGGGCGATCGACCGAGTGAATGCAGTCGAACAGGGCGATGGCATCTTCGGCCTTGTTGGACTGCAGCTGGCCGACAAGGTGAAGCTGGACATCGGGATGGGCCGCACGGATTGCGGGCCACTTGTCCTGCGATTCCTGCACCCGGTTTTCGCCGAACACGCGCTGGCCTTGCGCGATCAGATCGAGGATCGCCTCGGCGGGCTTGGTCTTGGAGATCGCGATCAGAGTGACGTCATCGGCCTTGCGCCCGGCGATGCGGGCGGCCGTGGCGATGCGCGAATGGACCTGTTCGAGCGGCGATGAAGGGACTGCCTGTTCCATGGCGCGGTGCTATAGCGCCACGATGCGAAAGCGCCAGACCATCGCGAAAAGGGTGCCGCGGCGCGTGCTGCTCAGCGATGCGCGCAACGATGCCGGGCTGGAGCGCGCGATTGCGCGGCTCGGGCACGGAGATGCGCTGGTGTTCCGCCACTACCACCTCGACCGTGCGCCACGCCGCACCCGCTTCGTGACGCTGGCCAGACTGGCGAGGCGCCGTGGCGTCATGGTCATCGGCGCCCGCGTGCCGCGGATGTGGCATGTCGATGGTGTCTACGGCGGGGCGAGAGAGATCATAGCTGGTAGCGGCCTGCGTCTGGCGACAGCCCATTCGCTGCAGGAAATAGCCGCAACAGCACGCGCCAGGGCCGATGCCATCCTGCTTTCGCCGGTCTACCCGACGCGATCGCATCCGGGCGGGAAAGTGCTCGGCCCGGTCCGCTTCCTGATGCTGGCGCGGCTCTCGCCGCTGCCGGTGATCGCACTGGGCGGGATGACCCGCGCCCGTGCCGCGCACCTGCCGGTCCATGGCTGGGCGGCGATCGACGGGCTCGCCTAAACCCTTCACTCGTCGCAATTCCTGTCGGGATTCTTGACGGTGAGTCCCCTTCGGGCGCATGATGCGCGCTCAAGGGCAGGGATAGGCACAAGTTCATGGCAAGCCGGGCAGCAACCACCGCGCAGGCACGCGGATCGAACGCGCGAGGAGGCTTGCGTGGAGCCGACTGGCGCGCCGTTCTGCGCCGCTCGCTGCGCCGCAGTCTGGAACTGCTGGGCGGCGGCATTCTCGCGGCGGCGATGGTGTTTCTCGCGCTCGCGCTGTTGAGTTACACGCAGACCGATCCCTCCGGCAGCACGGCTTCGGGAAGCCCGGTCGAGAACTGGATGGGCCTGGCCGGCGCATGGGCATCGGAGCGTGTGCTGCTGTTCTTCGGGTTGCCGGGCGGTTTGCTGCTCCCGCTCCTGTGGGTGTTTTCGCGGCGCCTGTGGGATTCGGAAAGCGATCTCATCGATCTTGACGAGGACGAGGACGCAGCGCCGCCCCCTAGCTGGTGGCGGCCTACGCTGCTGTTGCTTGTTGCCATGGCGCTGATCGGCACTGCGCTCTCGCTCTGGGGGGCGAGCACGTCGAGCCGCCTGCCTGCCGGGCCAGGCGGGCTCTCGGGCCTGCTGGGAGCCGCCGCGGTGAGCGGCCTCGCCGGATTGGTGCCGCAGGTCTCCGCGCTGTGGTTCACGGTTCCGCTTGGGCTTGTCTCGCTTGCAGGAGGCCTTGCCATCGCCAGCCGGATCTTTGCATTCGACTGGGCCGGAATGCTCAGCTTGCCGTCGTTCCTGCGCCGCCAGCCGCGCGAAGTTGCGTTGGGAGACGAAGAGGACGAGGCCACTGTCCGTCCGCCAAAGAAGGAGCGCCGCGAGAAAGAGGCACGCGCGGCTGCCGACGCGATCGACGTCGAGGAGGCGCTCTCGCAGCGCAAGCCGACCGAGATCACCGATCCCACTCGCACGCCTGCGCCTGCGGCTGTGCAGCCCAAGGCACGGCAAGGGGATCTGTTCGACAAGTACGAGCTGCCCTCGATCGAGCTGCTGGTCGAAGCGCCCGCAGGTTCGACCCAGAAAATCGACAAGCTGGCACTCGAACGCAATGCCCGCCTGCTCGAGAACGTGCTCGACGATTTCAACGTAAAGGGCGAGATCACCGCGGTGCGAACCGGCCCGGTCGTGACGATGTACGAGCTGGAGCCGGCGCCGGGGATCAAGGCCAGCCGCGTGATCGGCCTTGCCGACGACATTGCCCGCAACATGAGCGCGATCTCTGCGCGCGTTTCGGCCATCCCGGGCCGCACGGTCATGGGCATCGAACTGCCCAACGCGATCCGCGACATGGTATCCTTCCGCGAATTGATCGCCTGCGAGAAGTTCGCCAGTTCCAAGGCCTTGCTGCCGATCATCCTGGGCAAGGACATTGCCGGCGAGCCGATTGTGGCCGACCTTGCGACGATGCCCCACCTGCTCGTGGCCGGTACGACCGGTTCGGGCAAGTCGGTCGGTCTCAACTGCATCCTGCTGTCGCTGCTCTACCGGCTGACGCCGGCGCAGTGCCGCCTGATCCTCGTCGATCCCAAGGTGCTGGAGCTCAAGTCCTACGACGACATTCCGCACCTGCTCTCGCCGGTGGTGACCGAGCCGGCCAAGGCTGTCCGCGCGCTCAAGTGGGCGGTCGAGGAGATGGAGCGGCGCTACCGCCAGATGTCCTCGATCGGCGTCCGCAACATTTCGGGCTTCAATGACAAGGTTCGCGCCTCGCTGGCCAAGGGCAAGCCGCTCGGACGACGCATCCAGGTCGGCTTCGATCCCGACACGGGCGAGGAACTGTTCGAGGAACAGCAGCTCGATTACGAGGTGCTGCCGCAGATCGTGGTCATCGTCGACGAACTCGCCGACCTCATGGTGACGGTCGGCAAGGAAATCGAAGTCCTGATCCAGCGTCTCTCGCAAAAGAGCCGTGCAGCCGGTATCCACCTGATCATGGCCACGCAGCGCCCCTCGGTCGACGTCATCACCGGCGTGATCAAGGCCAACCTGCCTACCCGCATCAGCTTTGCCGTTACCAGCCGCATCGACAGCCGCACCATCCTTGGAGAGCAGGGCGCCGAGCAGCTGCTGGGCAAGGGCGACATGCTCTACAAGCCCAACACCGACCCGATAAAGCGCGTCCACGGCCCGTTCGTTTCGGACGAGGAAGTCGAGAAGGTGGCAGATCACTGGCGTGGACAGGGTAGCCCCGAATACGTTGATTCCGTTACGGAAGAGCCGGAAGACGGCGGCTTCGGCTTCGACGATATCGACAGCGCTTCGGACAATCCGGAAGACCGCAAGTACCGTCAGGTCTGCCAGCTCGTGTTCGAAAGCCAGAAGGCCTCTGCCAGCTGGATCCAGCGCCAGATGGGCGTGGGGTACAACACGGCGTCGAAGTGGATCGAGCGTATGGAAGCCGATGGCCTCGTTGGGCCTGCCAATCACGTCGGTCGGCGCGAGATCTACCGCGACAAGGACGGCAACGTCCTTTGAACGCACTTGCGCGCGAACTCATGAACATCCCGACATCGGAACTTAATACGGATGTCGGGGCAATTCTTTCAGGGGATTAACGAGCTTCTAAGTTTGACGAGCTAGCACTGAGTTCATGTTGGGTGGGTTCGGACGCTGGCTGTGTTTGGTGCTGGTGCTCTTCGTCGGTCTGAGGTCCGCTGAAGGGCATGCCGATCCCGTTCGCCCTCGCTCGGTCTGCCACGCCGATGCCGGCATTGGTGAAACCTGGCAGGCAGTCGCATCGGCGCCGTCCCGCTGGCGCTGCGACGACAGTGGCTGGTCCCTGGCCGAAGAGGTTCTGATCCGCTTCGATCTCGGCAAGGAAGAAAACCGGGTTCTTCCGCAGAGCCTCGTCACGCATACTGGCAACTTCGAGCGGGTGGATGTGGGCGTTGTCGGGCAGCGCGGAGATATCCGCTGGTCCTCGTTCTGGCCTGAAGACGTCCATCACCTCGCTGCGGGGCCTTACATGGTGATTCCCGTGACCGGCGTGACCGCGGATGCGCAAGCCGTGGCGGTCAGGGTCGTGAAGCCCTGGGGCAAGACCATCATGAGCGAAATGCGGCTTGATCCCTTTCCCGAAGGGACCGGCTGGCCCTTGCCCCGGATCGTCGTGATGGCGGCGATCTGCGGGATGCTGCTTGTGCCCCTGCTGATCAACACCGCGTTCTATTCCGTTCTGCCGGAACGCTACGTGATCTGGCATCTGGTCATGGTCGCAGCCATGCTGGTGCAGGCCGCCTTCGCCACGGGTTTCCTGCATATCTTCCTTGATGTCGGCGCGCTGTGGGAATGGCAGGTTTCGAACATCGCCTTTTCTGCCATGGCGGGAGCCGCGCTGCTGTTCGCCGCCAGCTTCATCGAAGCCGACAAGCTCGCGCCGCGCCTGCGGTTGCTGGGGCGGCGATTGGCGCCTGCGATCGGCATCGTCGGTCTCGTCGCCTGCATGCCCGTCGATTGGATGAGGCCATATTCATCGCCTGCGATGCACCTTTCGATCGGCTTGGCGATTGTCGTGCTGGCGGCCATGCTATGGGATGGACACCGCCGCGGCAGCCAATCGGTCCGTCTGCAGATCATTGCCTGGACGCCCATTCTCCTGATCGGGTCCTGGCGCATCTCGGCCTATCTTCTGCCAGGACTCCATCCTACCGAGGCCATCGAGCTATACCAGCTTGCCCTGGCCTTCGAGGTGCTGGTCACGGGCCTCGGAATCGTAAATCGTTTCGTCGAGGTCCGGCAGGAACGGGACCGTGCGACCGCCCGCGCCCTCGAACTCGAAGGCGTTGCCGACCGTGATCCCCTGACCGGGCTCAGGAATCGCCGCACGATCGAGGAGCGTTTCACCCAGCTGTTTGCCGGGGGGTTCCGCACAATGGCCGTCATCGATCTCGATCATTTCAAGAACGTCAACGATACGCACGGTCATGCGATGGGCGACGTGGTGCTGCGTTCGGCAGCCGGTGCCTTGCTCGACGACCGCGACACCAAGGCGATCCGGATGGGCGGCGAGGAGTTCCTGCTCCTTCTGCGCGGTCAGGATGCTGCGGCCCGCGCCGAGCGTTGTCGCCGCGCCATAGCTGTTCGCGTTTCCGCCGAGGTGCCCGGCCTCGACTGCCTGGTGACGGCCAGCATGGGCTTGGTAGAGCACGACACCGGCGGAAATCTGCAGATAGACTTCGCCGCGCTCTATGCTCGCTGCGATCAGCTGCTGTACGAAGCGAAGCGGCTCGGCCGCAATCGCACCATGCGGGAAAAGGTCACCAGTTTCGACGCTGCAAGCCGCGCGGTGGCCTGAAGAAAGCCGACAAAACCGGTTTCGCTCCGTGAAATGCAAATTGCCGGTTTGCAGCTTCGCTAATTCACTTGAGCATGCGGCATCGATTTGCGCTATGGGCCTGCGAAATCGAAGACTGCGAAGGACTCCCGCCGTGCAAGACACCCTGCTCCGCCAGCGCGAAACAACTGCCTCGGTGGCTTCCGTTCGCACCGACTGGACGCGCGAGGAGATCGCCGCGCTGTTCGATCTACCTTTCACCGAGCTGGTGTTCCGCGCCGCAGAGGTTCATCGCCAGCACCACCGGGCGGGCGAAGTGCAGCTGTGCACGCTGCTCTCGATCAAGACCGGCGGCTGCCCCGAGGATTGCGGCTACTGCTCGCAATCGGTGAAGGCCGACAGCGGCGTCGAGGCGACCAAGCTGATGGAAGTGCAGAAGGTGCTGCAGTCCGCCGCGCAGGCCAAGGACAATGGCTCCAAGCGCTTCTGCATGGGTGCGGCATGGCGCAACCCCAAGGACCGCGACATGCCTGCCATCATCGCCATGATCAAGGGCGTGCGCGAGATGGGCATGGAAACCTGCATGACGCTCGGCATGCTGACGCCCGGCCAGGCCGCGCAACTCGCCGAGGCAGGTCTCGACTACTACAACCACAACATCGACACCTCGCCCGAACGCTACGAGGAAGTCATCACCACCCGCACTTTCGCCGATCGCCTGCAGACGCTGGACAACGTACGCAATGCCGGGATCAACGTCTGCTCGGGCGGCATCGTCGGCATGGGTGAGACGCGGGCCGACCGCGTTGGCTTCGTCCACGCTCTCGCCACGCTCGAACAGCACCCGGAAAGCGTGCCGGTAAACGCGCTGGTGCCGATCAAGGGCACCGTGCTGGGCGACATGCTGGCCGATACGCCGCTCGCCAAGATTGATGACATCGAGTTCGTCCGCACCGTTGCCGTCGCGCGCATCACCATGCCGCTGTCGATGGTGCGCCTGTCGGCCGGCCGCGAATCCATGTCCGAAGCCACGCAGGCGCTGTGCTTCATGGCCGGTGCCAATTCGATCTTCACCGGTGACAAGCTGCTCACCGCCGCCAACGCCGGTGATGATGCCGATGCTGCCATGTTCGCCCGCCTTGGCCTCAAGCCGATGGAAGGCGAGGAACCGATGCGTGCGATGAAGGCGGTCGGAGGCTGCTCGGGAGGCTGCGCGGCCTGATGGCAGACAGCACCACCCGCACCGGTTCGCTGTGGTCGGCACATGTCGCCGATCTTGCAGGGCTGGGGGAAAAGGCTCGCCTGCGCAGCCTTGCTCCCCGGCGCGGGATCGACTTTGCCTCGAACGATTACCTTGCGATGTCTTCGTCGCCTCGGCTCGCGGCGGCGGTGCAGGAAGCCATCGCGCGCGGGGTTCCGTTGGGTTCCGGGGGATCGCGCCTGTTGCGTGGTAATGACCCCGAGCATGAACTGCTGGAGGAAGAAGCAGCCCGCTTTTTCGGCAGCGAATCCGCGTTGTTTTTCTCGGCTGGCTACGCCGCCAATGTCGCGCTGTTGTCCACCCTGCCACAGCGCGGAGACCTGATCGTCCATGACGAACTGGTCCACGCCTCGATGCACGAAGGTCTGCGCCTGACCCGTGCCACGGCGGTCAGTGCTGCGCACAACGATCCGCAAAGCTTCGATGAGGCCGCCCTGGAATGGCGTGCCAAGGGCAATTCTGGCCGCATCTGGCTCGCCTTCGAGACGCTCTATTCGATGGACGGGGACATGGCCGACGTGGCCGCGATGGCGCAGGTGGCAGAACGGCACGATGCGATCATGCTGATCGACGAGGCCCATGCCACCGGCGTGTTCGGTCCGGATGGGCGCGGCATCGCCGCAACGCTCGATGGCCGGCCGGACACCGTGGTGCTGCGAACCTGCGGCAAGGCGATGGGCTGCGAAGGCGCGCTTGTCCTGGGCCCCAAGGTCGTGCGTGATTTCCTGGTCAACCGCGGGCGTCCCTTCATCTTCTCGACCGCGCCTTCACCGCTGGTTTGCGCTGCCGTGCGCGAGGCGGTCCGGATCATGGCGGACGAACCGCAACGCCGCGAAGCCCTGCGCGCCCTTGTCGCCCATGCCGAGCGCGTGCTTGCTCCGCACGGTGCGCTGCCTTCGGGATCGCAGATCCTGCCGCTGATCCTGCACGAGGATGCACGGACCATGGCGGTCGCCGCTTCGCTTCAGGCCAAGGGGTTTGACGTGCGCGGCATCCGTCCGCCCACTGTTCCGCAAGGCACCAGCCGCTTGCGCATCTCGCTGACCCTGAATGCCACTTCCGAAGATGTCGACGCTCTGGGGATGGCTCTTTCAGAGGCACTGCGATGAGCGCCTTTGTCGTGACCGGCACCGATACCGGCATCGGCAAGACGATCTTCTCCGCAGCGCTTACCGGAGCGTTGCACGCGCACTACTGGAAGCCGGTGCAGGCCGGGCTCGATGACGGCGCGGACCGTGACCACGTTGCCAGTCTTTCGGGCGTGCCTGCAGATCAGGTTCTCCCGGAAGCCTACCGTTTGAACACGCCATGTTCACCCCATCGGGCCGCAGAGCTGGACGGGGTCGTCATCGATCTGGCGCAACTGGCGCTGCCCGCAGTGCGGCCGCTGGTCGTCGAAGGGGCAGGGGGCGCGCTGGTGCCTGTCACGCGCAGCACCACCTATGCCGATGTTTTTGCCTGGTGGAACCTTCCGGTCGTCGTCGTGGCGCGGACGGCGCTGGGCACGATCAACCACTCGCTCCTGACCTTCGAGGCTCTGCGTTCGCGCGGCGTCCCGATCCACGGCGTCGCGTTCGTCGGCGAGGGTAACGAGGACAGCGAGGCGACGATCTGCGCAATGGGCAACGTGAAGCGCCTTGGCCGCCTGCCGATGCTCGCCAGGCTCGATCGCGAGAGCCTCGCCGCCGCGTTCGCCGAAAATTTCCGGGTGGGCGACTTCGTCTAGAGCACTTTCCGACCAATCTGGCTCACCGTGACGGAGCCGATTTTGGCCGAGCGCGAGGATCGAGGAGGGAGCCATGCCATCGCATAGTGACCGACGAGAGACGCAGCGATCGGCCAAAAGGGGCCCGCCCCGGAGGGGTTGCCGCAGGGAGCCCCTCGGACAGCGTCGCTTTGTTTGGACGGGCCACCAGCGCGCCCTGCACAAGGCTCCTTGCCGAGAAGCGCCCTGCGACAATCACGGTAAGCCCGATTGGTCGGAAAGTGCTCTAGCAGGCTGTTGAAGAAGTAGCTGGCGTTGGCGGGCTTGTCGTGATTCACTTTCCGGGTTCGGGAGGTGGTCGATGCGCGGTTCGGACGAGAGCAGTGGAAGCCTGTTTTCCTATGTCGATGTGGAGGCGCGGATACGTCCGGGTCATCCGCTGCGACAGATCCGGGAGTTAGCCAACGCGGCGCTGTCAGCATTGAATAAGGACTTCGCGTTGCTCTATCCGCCTCGCCTCGGGCGGCCATCAATCCCGCCGGAACGGCTGTTGCGGGCGATGCTGTTGCAGGCGTTCTACGGCATCCGCTCGGAGCGTCAGTTGATGGAGCGGATCGAGTTCGACCTTCTGTTCCGCTGGTTTGTCGGTCTGGGCATCGACGAGATGGTATGGGACCATTCGAGCTTCACCACCAACCGGGAGCGGCTGCTGTCCGGAGAGATCGCAGCGAAGTTCCTGCGCGCCATTCTGGCGCAGCCCAAGGTGAAGCGGCTGATCTCGAGCGACCATTTCTCGGTGGACGGGACGCTGATCGAGGCATGGGCGTCGATCAAGAGCTTTCGCCGCAAGGACGGGAGCGACGACGACCCTCAGGGGCCGGGGCGCAACGCCGAGCGCAATTTCCACAAGGAGAAGCGCTCCAACGAGACGCATGCCAGCACGACTGATCCCGAGGCGCGGCTGTACAAGAAGGGCGACGGCCAGCCGGCCCGGCTTTGCTATATCGGCCATGTCCTGATGGAGAACCGCAACGGCCTGGCGGTGGACGGCGGTGTCACCCAAGCGAGCGGCACCGCCGAGCGTGAGGCTGCGCTGGCGATGCTGGATCGCCAGAAGCGTCGCCGCCGCATCACGCTCGGCGCCGACAAGGCCTATGACGTGCGGCAGTTCGTCGAGGATTTGCGAGAACGTTCGGTCACTCCGCACATCGCCATCAACGGGCATCTCACCAAGACCGGCAAGACACGCGCGACCGCCATGGATAGGCGCACCACCCGTCACCCCGGCTATGCGATCAGCCAATGCGTCCGCAAACGCATCGAGGAGGTGTTCGGATGGGGCAAGGGCTCGGGCAGTCTCGCCAGGATCAAGCTGCGAGGACAGGCCAAGGTCGATACGGTTTTCACCCTCGCCTTGGCCGCCTATAATCTCATCCGCCTGCCAAAGCTCCTCGGAGCCTTGGCGTGAGCCTCGGCGGCAAATGGCGCATCACCGAGATGCCCGACTTCGAGGCCGACTATCCCGACATGGTCGAGCCGGCCTACATCTTGTTCGAGGATGAAGGCTCGGGCGAGTTCGCCTTTGGCTGCAGCACCGGCCATATCTGGCAGGCGAGCGGCACCGAAGCGACCAGCATCGACTTTTCGTGGAACGGTAACGACGAAATGGACGAGGTCAGCGGAGACGGTTCCGCCGAACTTCAGCCCGACGGCTCTCTCCATGGCGAAATCTGCTACCACAACGGCGATGAATGGGCCTTCATCGCTCGCAGGGAGACTTCTTCAACAGCCTGCTAGATCACCAGATGCAGCGCGTTTGCCGCTGCGGTGAGGACCAGGACGCCGATCGCGAAAGCTTCGGCCGGGATGCCGCGCGTTGGCCGGATACGGGTGGGGCTCAGTTGAATCGTCATTGGTAGAGTCCTTGCTCGTGGGAACACGAACCCGAGCGAGGTCGCCTTGGGCCTTTTCGAATCGCGGCAGAATTGCGCGACAAGAACTCTACTAATGCGCTTGAGATTAATGTCAACTGAATAAGTGGAGTTTATTCCTCAAAGATCGCCACGGCGCGGACCCAGCCTGCCGAAGCGCCCCTGATCTTGTGGGGGAAGCAGCTGACCATGAAGCCGTCGGGCGGCAGCACCTCAAGATTGTGCAGCTTCTCGAGGTGGCAGTAGCCGATGTCTCGCCCGGCCTTGTGGCCTTCCCAGATCAGCGAGGTATCGCCGGTTTCCTTGACCTTCTCTGCCGTGTGGACAAAGGGCGCGTCCCAGCTCCAGGCGTCGGTGCCGGTCACGCGCACGCCTCGCGAGGTCAGGTACATCGTCGCTTCGTAGCCCATGCCGCAGCCGATGCTGACGTAGTTCGGATCGCCCACGGCCTTGCCGGCTGCGGTGTTGACCATCACGATCTCAAGCGGCTTGAGCTCGTGCCCGATGCGCTTGAGCTCGTCTTCCACGTCCTGTGCGGTCACGACGTAGCCATCGGGAAAGTGACGGAAGTCGAGCTTCACACCCGGCTGGAAGCACCATTCCAGTGGAACTTCGTCGATGGTCATCGAGGGCACGGGGTTGCCGTCCTTGCCGTCCATCGTCGGGTGGAAGTGCCACGGCGCATCGAGGTGCGTGCCGTTGTGCGTGGTCAGCGTCACGTTCTCGACCGCTGCGAAGCCCGCGCCGTCCGGCGTCTGCTCCGGCGTCACGCCGGGAAAGAAGAAGCCCAGTTCGGGCATCGTCTCGCCATGCTTCTGATACTCGATCTTGGGGCGCAGGAACGGCGGATCGGTGATGACATCATTCTCGAGATAGATCGAGAGATCGACGAAACGGCGGCTCATGGCAATTTCTCCCTTGCGCTTGCTCAGCGCCTTGTCAGTTCGGTCCGGAGGCCCGCAGGGGTGACCACAAGGGCCAGTGCCGCGCCGAACGCGAGTTTTGCAAGCAGGGCAGGCAGCCATCCGAGCTGCGTTGTCCCCGCCAAGATCAGCACGGCGGCTGCGCCTGCCACGCCCGATGCGGCACCAGCCAAGCCGCACAGGATTGCGCGTGGCAGGACCGCTGCGGGCAGGCGCGATTCACTGTCCAGAGTCCGCACCTTGCCCGCCGCCCGGGCCTTGCGTGCCAGCAAGCCTGGCACCAGCGTGGCCATCAGGCCGATCATGAACCCCTGAGGGGCAAAGTCGAAGACATAGCCGCCCACGCTCCACACCGGTACGTCCCTACCTGTGCCGAACACCGCAATGAAGAATGCCGCGCTCAAGGCGACATTTACGGCGATGCTGACCGCAGTCTCGCGGCGGATGTAGGCGGCAGGCTCCATTCAGGCAGTCGTACCACCCAGCGTCTCGGCGAACCAGTCGGCGATCAGGTCGCGCCCGTAGGACATGTTGTCCGCGCCGACGTGTTCGACACCGCCTTCGCGGGCAGTGAAGATCACCTTCTCGCGGCGGGGCGAATTGACGAGCTGATCATAAAGGTCGTCCGCGTACGACACGCTGATCTGGCGATCCTGCGCGCCGTGGGTCACCAGGAAAGGCACCTTGATGGATCCCATGTGCCCGTTCAGGTTCATGTCGGTCGACTTCTCGAGGAACTCTTCCATCGTCTCTGCGCCGAACGCCCACATCACGTGCGCCCAGTAGTGCGGGACCGGGTTTTCACCCTCGCGCTTCATGCGCTTGTCCTGCACTTCGCGCCAATTGTGGTTGGCACCCCATACCGCGCCCGAAGCAAAGCGCGGCTCGTAGGCGACTGCGCGCGGCGCAAAGTGGCCACCGAGCGAGATCCCGGTCATGCCGATCCGCTTGGGATCGACGTCTGCCTGGCTCTCCAGCCAGTCCACCGCCTTGCTCGCCCAGTTCTCCGAATGCGGATCGACCGGGAGGCCCTGCAGGCGCAGTGCCTCGCCCGTTCCCGGCTGGTCGACGCACAGCGTGGAGACGCCCCGGCGGGCCAGGGCTTCGGGGAGGCGGCTCCAGTAAAGCAGCTCCTTGCAGCTATCGAGGCCGTTGCAATATACCACCACCGGATGCGGCCCCGGCCCTTCGGCGCGGGTGTAGAGTGCGGGCATCGTGCCTTTTGCCAGCGGAATTTCGACGCGCTCGCGATTGATCTTGCCCAGCGCTGTCGATTTCGCAAAGGCGTCCAGCGCCTTGGCGTAAGTTTCCTTGCGGCCCGGCGCGCCGTGGCCCTGCATGCGTTCGGCCACCAGCAGGTAGAGCGACGCGCGCTCCAGCTTGTTGGATGCCGAAAACGCGCGGCCCTTGGCTTCGTCCTCTGCAGCAAGTTCGATCAGCTTGTCGCCATAGGCGGCCCACTGCTTCATGAACTGCGGCGTGCCGGCATCGCCGCCATTGGCCGCGGCATCGATGATCGGCTGGCACATGTCGACGATTTCGCCGATCTGGCCGCCGCTCTCCATCGCGATCGAGACGGAGAGGTTCCAGATGTAGTTCGGGAACGGTTCGTAAAGTGCCATCGATCAAGCCTCGCCGACGAGTTCGGGGGTCTTGAACAGGCCCGGGTTGACGTGCGGATGCGGCATCGTCTGCGGACCGCCGACGCCGATGCCCCACTGGTCCATGACCATCGGTGCGGGCACGTGGACCTTGTGCTGGTGCGCTTCGAAGTCCACCTCTTCAAGATCCGATGTGTACTCCGTGACGAAGCCACCCGGGGTCACGAAATAGCTGAAGGTGTTGTTGCCGGCAGTGTGGCGGCCCGGACCCCAGCTGATGTCGATACCCTTGATCTTCAGGCGATGCGCGCCGCGCATCATATCGTCGACCGAGAGCATGTCGTAGGCGACGTGGTTGAGGCAGGCCGGCCCCGGCAGGATGGCGATGCGGTGGTGCGCCGAATTGCAGCGCAGGAAGCACATGAAATCGCCGAGCCAATCCGAGACCTTGAAGCCGAGCACGTCGCAGAAGAACTTCACCGCTTCCTGATGGTTCGGCGAATGCAGCACGATGTGGCTGATCTTGACCGGCACGCCTTCCCAGCGCGCCAGCTCGCGCTTGGCGCCACGGGCAACGTCGCTCGAAACTTCGAACATCAGGCCATCGGGCGAGAAGAAGCGGAAGCCGTAGCCGCCGCCGGGCGAGGTCAGGTCGGCAGGCTCGCTGACGATCTGGCATCCGGCATCGGCAACCTTCGTGCGCAGCGCGTCGACGTCGGCACGGCTGTCAGCCGCAAGTGCAATCACGTCGACGCGGTTCTCGTCCGCGCGGCGCAGCTGCACCACGTGGTGCTCGTCATGCCCCTGCGCCTTGAACCAGGCATGGTTCGGGTCCTCGCCCACCGGCTCGAGGCCCCAGACCTCGGTGTAATAGGTCTTCTCGGCGTCGAATTCCTTCACGCCATACCCGACATAGCGGATTTCGGTAACGCGGCTCATTGGGATCTTCCTTGAAATGCGGGTGAATCAGATCGGCTGCGAGACGACTTCGAACATCTCTGCGGTCGCTTTGTGGTTGTCGACCGCGGGCCCCACGCCCAGCTGGCCGTGGCAGATCGCAAGGCTGCTCTCGACGATGTAGCGGCAGCGCTCGAAGCGGCGGTCGCGATAGGCCTTGAGCGCGGCTTCGACGGTGTCGTGACGCTCCAGTTCCTCGGCGACGACGATGGCGTCCTCGATGGCCATGCCTGCGCCCTGGCCGAGATGCGGCGTGGTGGCGTGGACGGCATCCCCCAGCAGGCCGACGCGGCCCTTGCTCCAGTCGCCACGCACCAGCATGCCTTCGAGCGGGCGGTAGACCACGCCCTCATCGTCGGTGATCTGCTCGCCCAGTTCACGGATTGCAGGCGAGCAATTGGCCAGCTTGGCGCGCATCGCGGCGGCAATGCCTTCCTTCGGATACCACGGATTGCCCGGCTCGGGCGTGGTGACATACATGTACATCACGTCCGCGCTCATCGGCACGAGGCCCACGCCGGTCGGGCCATTGTAGACCTGCAAGGCATCGAGTCCCTCGGGGCGCGGGAAGTTGTAACGCCACACCGCCTGGCCGGTGAATACCGGC
The DNA here is from genome assembly GCF_058793515.1 of Novosphingobium sp. GW835-FHT14H07. Lineage (NCBI taxonomy): Bacteria > Pseudomonadati > Pseudomonadota > Alphaproteobacteria > Sphingomonadales > Sphingomonadaceae > Novosphingobium > Novosphingobium sp. GW835-FHT14H07. The sequence goes on along the minus strand of NZ_JBXAFX010000005.1, from coordinate 40,308 downwards.
TTCTCTGCCTCGGGCAGGATGGCGGCGCGTGTTTGTGAATAGACACCATCGGCGCCGATCACGGCGTCGTAGATGCCCGACGAGCCGTCCGAGAAGGTCACGGCCACCTTCTCGCCATCATCGACAATCTCATCGGCCGTGATGCCGAGGCGAATCTCGGCGCCCAGTTCCTTGGCGCTGTCGCCAAGCACCTTCTGCAAGGCGCGGCGGCCGATGCCGACGTTGGCGGGGCGACCTTCGACCAGGCGGGGGCTCGGCACGCGGGCGACCTTGGTGCCATCGGGCAGGAAGATCTCGACGGCGTCGAAACCGCAGGCCGCATCCATGAACCTGTCGAGCACGCCGAGCTGGTCCATCGCCCTGAGGACGTTCGACTGCTGGATGATGCCTACGCCATAGACCGACCAGTTCGGGTCCTTTTCCACGGCTGTTACGGTGTGCCCTTTGCGAGCCAGCGCGATGGCCGCCGAAAGTCCGCCGATGCCAGCGCCGATGATTAGAATATCCAGATTTTCCATGGCCTCTGACCGGATCCGTCAGTTCGGAATGCCGGCCCCTCTCGTCTGCTTGATTGGGATTGCGCAGGATTTAGAATGCGCGGACCAATACACCAAGCAAGTAATTTTTATGCCATGGCATCTCTGAAATTGATGGTTTGGCATCAAGTCCATTAGCTTGACTTGCGCAAAAGGCGCGTGGATACCGTTTGAGAATAACGGTTCTAGAATGTGGCGGCAATCGGCCACAGGGAGATCAGATGACCAGTTCCGCCAGGCGCCAACCGGGCATTCCGCAAGGCCTCACCATAGTCCTGACCGGCTTCCTGCCCATCGTCGCGATCGTGTCGATGTTCCCGGCGGTGCCCGCGATGATCGCGCATTTCGCGAGCGATCCCACAGCGCCGACCAAGGTGCCGGCCATGGTCTCGGCACCCGGTCTGACCGTCGCGATCCTTGCCCTGTTCGCGGGCCTGCTCGTCGACAAGTTCGGTCGCCGCCGCCTGCTGCTGTGGTCCACGGGACTCTATGGTTTCGTCGGCATGGCACCGATGCTGCTCGACAATCTCGACCACATCTACGCATCGCGCTTGCTGCTGGGTGTCGCAGAAGCGGCGATCCTCACCACGGTAAACACTCTGATCGGAGATTACTGGGACGAAAAGGGGCGCTATCGCTGGCTTTCGATGCAGGGTATCGTCGGCCCGTTCTTCGGCAGCGCCGTCATCTTCACGTCGGGCTATCTCGCTTCGATGAGCTGGAACGCGGTCTTTGCGATCTATGGAGTCGGCTTCCTTTGCTTCTTCGCGATGCTCGCTTTCATTTATGAGCCTGAAAACGACGACACCGCCCGCAAGATGCTGGGCATCGGTGCCGAAGCAAGCACTCCGTTCCCGTGGAAGGGTGTGCTCCTGTTCGGTCTCGTCACCCTGTTCGGCGGCGCACTCTATTATGTCTTCATCATCAATGGCGGCATCGTCTGGCAGGAGCTTGGCGTATCCGATCCCAAGGAAATCGGCCGCCTGACCACGATCCCGAGCATGTTCGTGATCGTCGGCGCGCTGATCTTCTGGACCACCGGGCGCCTCGGTGCGCGCACCCAGTTGACCATTTTCCTCCTGCTGCTCGGCTCAGGACTTGCCGTGATCGGTTCTGCGAGCGACTGGAAGGGCATGGTTGCCGGCATGGCCCTGCAGCAGACCGGCGCTGGCATGGCGGTGCCGACGCTGATCGCCTGGGCGCAAGGCTACCTGCCCTTCGAACACCGCGGGCGCGGCATGGGTGTGTGGACCTCTGCGTTCTTCCTCGGCCAGTTTATTTCGCCCTTGCTGGTCAGCGTTGCCCGCACGTCCAGCGGCTCGATGCAGGGCGCGTTCCTGATCGCGGGTGGCCTTGGCATCGTGATTGCGGTGGTGACGTGGTTCATCGTTACCCCGCGCCAGGCCGAACCGGCGCTGGCCTGATGCGCCGCGTCCTCCTGGCCATCGCGACCGTCGCCCTGCTGGGCAATGGCCCGGCAGCGGCTGACAACCGCCGCATCATCGAGGACTTCGCGCGGCTGTTCTACGTCGAGCGCGACGTGCGCCAGGCCTTCGAGACCTACGTCGCGCCCGACTACATCCAGCATAACCCGGGCGTGCCGGATGGGCGAGAGGCTGCGATCGCGCTGCTGCAGCCGATGTTTTCCGACCGCAACCGCAGCTTCGAGGTCCGCAAGATCCTCGTCGACGGGGACCTTGCCGCGATCCACATCTTCGCAAGGCCCGATCCTGCGGCGCGCGGTGCCGCCGTGGCGGATTTCTACCGCCTCAAGGACGGCAAGATCGTCGAGCACTGGGACGTGATCCAGCCGATCCCGGAAAAGTCGGCCAACGCGCACCCGATGTTCTGAGGGCAATGTTCTGAGTGCGCGCTGGCCGTGGCCGGCTATTGCGCGGCCACAGGCTCCCCTGCTTCGGCGCGGCGCAGTTGCATCATCCGCCGTCGTACCCTGATCGCGCCTGCATCCGATGGCAGGATCACCGGGCGCAGATCCCAGAAGTCCGCATCGCCCATCGCTTCCTGCTGCGCGTGCAGCGTCGGATGGTCTTCCTCAAGAAAGGCCTTCTCGAGCAGAGCATGCGCTTCGGGGGTCGGCTCGTGCGTATAGAAGTAGTGCGTCGACGTTGCCGTCTCGGGCGTCAGGATATGCGGATCGCCCATCAGCGGCACGACCATGTCCTTGCGGTCCGTGCCTGCCCGGGCAAGGCCAATGTACAGGGCCAGGTTCGACGGCGCATTCCAGCGCATGTGCAGCCACTGGTCGGTCTTCGCGCCTTCCGGAAGCATGGGCACAGCCCAGGCCGGCGGATCGGAGTCGGGCATCGTCCAGTTGTTCCAGATGGCCCCATCGTCTTCCTGAATCACCTCGTGCTCGCCGCAGGCCAGAAGGGCACCGTTCGTGCCGAAGCTTTCGCGGTGGATGAATTCGGCGTGGCTCAGATCCATCAGGTTGTCGGTGACCAGTTCGTAGCTCGCGTCCATCTTGATCGTGCCGCGATGCAGTGGCCTGTCGTGGTCGATGAAGCTGTAGTCGGGGATCAGCGCGGGGTCTGCCTTGTCGGCATCGCCCGGCCAGAACCACACCCCGGTGTATTTCTCCACCACCGGCAGCACCTCGACCTTGGCAATGTCGAGCGGTTGGCCGCTGAACGGGTTGTGCGCACAGTTGCCTGCACCGTCGAAGGCGAGGCCATGATAGCCGCAGCGCATCATGTCGCCATCGCGCCCGCCGCGGCTCAGGGGCACGAAGCGGTGGGGGCAGCGATCCGCCATCATCACCATCTCGCCATCCGACTTGCGCCAGATCACCCATGGCCTGTCGAGCAGGCGGCGGGCGAGAAAGCCGCCCTCGGGCACTTCGTGCGACCAACAGGCCATATACCAGCCATTGCGAATGAAGGCGCTCACGGTCATTCTCCCCAGATGTCGAATCAAATACACCAGTTGGTTTCTTTATATCACGGGCAGTCGCGATGAGAAGCCCGGTCAGTCGCAATCCGGAAGTGGTGCGCGCCCGCATCCTCGATGCCGCGCAGGCCGAGTTCATGGCTGAGGGCTTTGCCGGCGCCAGCACGAACCGCATCCTCGAGCGCTTCGGCGGTTCCAAGCCCACCATGTTCCGTCATTTCGAAACCAAGCGCGCGCTGTTCGAAGGGGTCGTCGCGCGGATTGCCGAACGCTGGCGCGATGTGGTGGACATGGCGGACGTCAGTGATGCCGAACCGCAGGGGTGGCTGGAGTGCTTCGCCCTGCGTGCGCTGACGTGGATTCTCACCGACGAAAGCATCTTCGTTGGTCGCATGGCCATTGCCGAGGGCCATCTGTTTCCCGAAGTGGGCGCAACCTACCGCCAGCACGCGGTCACGCCGCTCAACGATCTGCTCGCCGCGCAACTCGCCGCCTGGACCGAGCGTGGCCTGCTGGCCTGTGACGATCCGGAACGCGCAGCGCTCGCCTTCTTCGACCTTACCCTTGCCGGCATGGTCAGCCGCAAGCTCTACCGTGTCGAGGCCAGCTTCGATGACGCATCGCTCGCCGACCACGCGAGCACCTGCGTCCGCATCTTCCTCCATGGCCTGCGCAAGCCCGCCTGAACTGCCGCCCGTTCACTGCGGCCGTTTCACTTCGCACAGTTGCCGACAATCCTCACGATTGTTAGCCTTGCAAACGGAAGAGGAACGACACATGACTGGCACGACAAGCGAATTTCAGGGGAAGACCGCCTTCATCACCGGCGGCGTCAACGGCATCGGCTTCGGCATAGCCCGCGCCTTCGCTATGGCCGGGATGGACCTCGTTCTCACCTACCGCAAGGAGCAGGACCGCGAGGATGCGGCCCGCTGGCTCGCCGACAACAACCTCCCGGCGGCGCGCTACGTCCGGCTCGACGTCACCGACCGCGACCGTTTTGCCGCGATCGCTGCCGAGGTGGGCAAGGTCCACGTCCTCGTCAACAATGCGGGCGTCAGCGTGTTTGGCCCGACCGACGAGGCGACCTATGCCGATTACGACTGGATCATGGGCGTCAACTTCGGCGGGGTCGTCAACGGTCTCGTGTCCTTCCTGCCGGGCATGAAGGCCCATGGCGAGGGCGGGCACGTGGTCAATGTGGCCTCGATGGCGGCCTATCTCTCCGGCCCTCAGGCAGGCATCTACACTGCCAGCAAGTTTGCGGTGCGCGGGCTTACCGAATCCTTGCGCTACAACCTCGCCCCGCATGGCATCGGCGTTTCGCTGATGTGCCCCGGCCTCACCCGCACCAACGCCTGGACCAGTGCGCTGAAGCGGCCCGAAGGCTTTGCCGACTCCGGCTTTGCACCGGCCGACCCGGCCGAGCTCGAACAGTTCGGCACTGCCTTCGAACTCGGCATGGACCCGCTTGAGGTCGGGCAGAAGACCCTGCAGGGCATGATCGAGAACCGCGGCCTGATCCTCACCCACGGCGAATTCGCCGAGGACTTCGAGGAGATCTACCGCACCTCGCTCGAAGCCCTGCCCAAGGAGCCTGTCCCCGAAGGCCGCCTCCATATCGAGCGCCTGCGCCGGGCCGCCAACAAGGCAGCAGCCGAAGGGCAGGCCATCGGCCTTGCAGACCTTACCTGATCACAGAAAAGCGGGGCACGGGCCGCTGTGGCCTGTGCCCCGCCAAGGGTCATGCGTCTCATCCTGCCTGCCGAACGCAGTTCGCAGGAAGAGGTTTCCGCCTGAAGCGAAAATAGGTTGCCCGAAGGCAAGGATCACACTGTTCGGAGAGTGATGGTGCGGTCGAGAAGACTCGAACTTCCACGGGCTTTCGCCCACAACGACCTCAACGTTGCGCGTCTACCAATTCCGCCACGACCGCAAAATCATACGGGGTGTCCGATCCGTGATCGGCGCCCCGTGGTGGGGTAGGAGCGCGCCCCTAGCAAAGGAGTTTGGCCTGCGCAACAAGCTTCGCGCAATTTTTCACGCGCGCCTCGAAACAGCTGCGGGTCAGTCAGGCTTCCAGCCGATTTCCGCGACCTTTGCCGACTTCGGCACGTCGGTGACCGCAGCGTTGATGGTCACGCTTTCGCCTGGCGCAAGTTCGGCCTGCGGCGGCGGCACCGGCCAGGTCTTCACCACCTTGTCGTTCGAATCGCGCAGCACGATCAGGATTTCCGGCAGGGCGCGCACTTCCTTGCCGGTATTGGTGACAGTTCCGCTCAGGCCGAAGTATTCGGTGCCGTTGGGCAGCTGGCGGCGATCCTGCTTTTCCGGCGGGAAAGAGCGCACGAGATCGGCAGGGCCAGCGCCGAATGTCTGGTTCACGCCGGGGATCCACTGCGGCACGCCAAAATACCATGCCGCCCCGCCCAGTGCCGCGATCGTGACCGCGAACGCCACGGCAGCCATCGTCCACAGCTTGGTGGGATTGCGCCGCGGACGGAACGGGGGCTGGTGCTCGAAGGGTGATTGATCGACCGCTTCCTCCACCGGGGCGAACTTGCGCCGCGCCGGGTGGGGCAGTGGCGGAGGCGTCGGCGGCTCGGCCTCGTCCGGGGCAGCACCGGACTGCGAAGCGCGCGCGAATGGCAAATCGGGTTCAGGCTGGGCCGCAGCCGCGTTCGCCGGGGGCGCATCGGGTGTGGGCGGTGCGCTTGCTTGGGGGGCCGCCTCAGGGGCGGCTGCAACAGGTGCGGCCTCCACCGGCGCGGGTTCGAGCGACGCTTCCCCACGCGGGGGCAGCTCAGGCCCATTCTGGAACCACGAATGGCGGCACCGTGCGCAACGCACGGTCCTGCCGTCCACGCCGATCGCGGTGTCGGGAACGACATAGCGCGTCGAGCAGGCTGGGCACGCAATGATCATTCGTCGGGTTAAGCATGGCCGTGCCGTGGGAAACAATAGCCACACCACCCAAGAAACGCATCCCCGGCCTTTTTTCCACATGGATTGCCGCGTATAGCCCTTGGGGCGTAACGATCGGCGCAGAACAAACGGGTACAGTCTCCACCTCATGAGCCAGCCAGACGACGCGGAGATTGTCCATTTCGACAACGTCGGCCTGCGCTACGGCACGGGCAAGGAGGTGCTGACCGATGTCAGCTTCACGTTGTATTCCGGGCGCTTCTACTTCCTCACCGGTGCATCGGGCGCGGGCAAGACGAGCATGCTCAAGCTGCTTTACCTTGCCCAGCGCCCTTCGCGCGGGTTGATCCGCATGTTCGGCACCGATGCCATCACCCTGCCGCGAGAACGCCTGCCCGGTTTCCGTCGCCGCCTCGGCGTCGTGTTCCAGGACTTCCGCCTCGTCCCGCACCTGTCTGCGTTCGACAACGTGGCACTGCCCCTGCGCGTGGCCGGCGTGCCCGAGCGGGATATCGTCAAGCCCGTTTCCGACATGCTCGAATGGGTAGGCCTCGGCGATCGCAGCAATGCCCGCCCCGCTACGCTTTCTGGTGGTGAACAACAGCGCGTCGCCATTGCCCGCGCGGTGATCGGACGCCCCGACATGCTTGTGGCTGACGAGCCGACCGGTAACGTCGATCCCGAGATGGCAGTCAAGCTGCTGCGCCTGTTCGAGGCATTGAACCGCCTCGGCACGACCGTGGTCGTCGCCACCCACGACGTGCACCTTATCCAGAAGGTTCCGGAATCGCTGATCATGCGGCTGGACAAGGGCCGCCTGTCCGATCCCACCGGCGCCCTGCGCTATCCGCCGCGCCGCGCCGCCGTTCCGCCGCGCCCGGACGTGCTCGGCGCATGAGCGTACTTCCCGCCATCACCAGCGCCCTGGGTGGCGACTGGCGCGAACGCACCAGCGCGGAAAGCCGACTGCTGCCTCAGGGCAAGCTCTCCGGCCCGATGCCCTGGGTCATCGCGATCATGATCGGCCTGACTGTCGTTGCCACCGCCAGCGGCCTCGCCTTGCGCAACACGGCCCGGGCGGCGAGGGCCGATGTCGCCGGTGGCGTCACCGTCCAGATCGTCCACGGCGCCCCGCGTGAGCGAGACCGTCAGGCCCGGGCTGCACTCGCTGTCCTGAAGGCGACGCCGGGCATTGCCGAAGCGCGCCTCGTCCCCCAGCAGGAGCTGGACGCGCTGGTGGAGCCTTGGCTCGGCACCAGCGCGGGCGACGATGTCAACGCCCTGCCGGTGCCCGCACTGATCGATGTCCGCCTCGCTGGAAGTGCCGATCCCGCGCGGGTCAAGGCCTTGGGGCAGGCCGTCCGGCGCAAGGCACCGGCGGCTCGGATCGACGCGCAGGCCAGCTGGCTCGCTCCGGTGTTCGAGGCGGTCCATGCGCTGCAATGGCTCGCTGGCGGCCTGATCGCGCTGCTCGCCTTTGCTACCGTCGCCACGGTGCTGCTGGCTTCGCGCAATGCGCTGGGCAACCACCGCAGCACCATCGAGATCGTCCACATGCTCGGCGGCACCGACAGCCAGATCGCTCGCATCTTCCAGCGCTCGATGGCAGTGGACGCAGCCGCGGGCGGCATCGGCGGCCTGTTGCTTGGCGTGGTCGTGACAGGGCTTCTCGGCCGCCAGTTTGCCGCGCTTGGTTCGGGCATGATGGCCGCCGGTGGCCTTGCCTGGAGCGACTGGATCGCAATCTGCTGCATTCCCCTGGCCGGCGTCCTGCTCGCCGTCCTCACCGCGCGCCTGACCGTGCTGAGCGCCTTGAGGCGCATGCTGTGACCAAGCGGGGCATCTTTCGCCGTCTGTTTGCGCTCCTGCTGATCGCGTGGGCGTTGGGTTTTATCTGGTTTGCGGTATTCCTGCCGCGTCCGGTGGTTGAACCGGTCCGCACCGACGGCGTCGTCGCGCTCACCGGCGGGGGAGGGCGCATCCCGCACGCGCTCAAGGTGCTGGAACGCGGTCGCGCCAGCAAGCTGCTTGTCTCGGGCGTGGACCGTGAAGTGCGCCCGCGCGAGTTCGCCGCCGAATACAAGGTGCCCGATCGCCTGATGCTGTGCTGCATCGTGTTGGGCTACGATGCGGTCGACACGCGGTCGAACGCGGTCGAGGTCACGCGCTGGGTAAAGGAGAACAAGCTGCGCTCCGTCCGTCTTGTCACGACGGACTGGCACATGCGCCGCGCCGCGTTCGACCTTTCGGCCGAGGCGCCGACCCATCTCATCATCGTCGAAGATGCCGTTGTGTCGAAGCCCAGCTTCCGCATCCTTTTCATCGAATACAACAAGTACGTTGCGCGCCTCGTCGTCTGGCTCGGAGCGAAAGCGATCGGTTGGTGATCTTGCGCAATCTGCTATCCATTCCCCGCAGCCTGCTATTTTACGCCGCGTTCTATGGCGGCTCGGTGTTCTTCGTGCTGGGCTCCCTGGCGCTGATGGCGCTCTGGCGTGATGGCTTTCGCGCGGTGGTGCGCGGCTGGGGCGGCTGGCACCGGCTCTGCGCGCGCGTCCTGCTCGGCATTCGCGTCGAACTGGAAAACCCGGTGTTCAAGCCCGGCGTGCTCTATGCCATCCGCCACGAAGCCTTTTTCGAGGCGATCGACCTGCCGTGGCTGTTCCGCCTGCCGGTGGTCTTCGCCAAGGCGGAACTGATGAGCATACCCGGTTGGGGGCTCGCCGGCCGGAACTACGGCCTTATCTCGGTCGAGCGCGAGGCAGGCGCGCGCGCCCTGCGTACGATGCTGACCGAGGCTCGCCGCCTGATCGCCGAGGGCCGCCCTCTGATCATCTTCCCTGAAGGCACCCGTGTCCCGCATGGGCAGCGCCGCCCCCTTCAGGCAGGCTTCGCGGGGATCTACAAGCTGCTTGGCCTGCCGGTCATCCCGGTCGCGGTCGACAGCGGTCCGCTGTATCATCGCACGTGGAAGCAGCCGGGTATCATCCGCTATCGCTTTGCCGAGGAAATCCCGCCCGGTCTCAAGCGCGAGGAGATCGAGGCGCGCGTCGAGGCCGCGATCAACGCGCTCAACGCATGAGCGAAACTGCACCGAGCGAGGAGGAGAAGCGCTCGCTGGTCGAAGTGCTTGGCCCCGGCCTGATCACCGGCGCCGCTGATGACGATCCCTCCGGTATCGGCACTTACAGCCAGGTCGGCGCGCAGTTCGGTTATTCGCTGGCCTGGTCGATGATCCTGGCCTTGCCCCTGCTCGTCTCGATCCAGGCGATCTGCGCGCGGATCGGCGCGACGACGGGGCGCGGCATCGCCCACAACCTGCGCCGCCACTACCATCCCGCGCTGCTGCGCACGATGGTTGCGCTGCTGCTTGTCGCCAACGTCATCAACCTCGGCGCGGACCTTGGCGCGATGGGTGCGGTGCTGGCTCTGCTGATACCGGGGCCGGAACACCTGTTCGTGCTGCTGTTCGGCGTCGCGAGCGTGCTGGCGGAAGTTTTCGTCTCCTATGAACGCTACGCCCGCATCCTCAAATGGACGACGCTCTCGCTGTTCTCCTACATCGCCGTGGTGCTGGTCGCCGATGTCGATTGGAGCGCGGCCCTGCGCGGCCTGACCGTGCCCAGCTTCGTGCTTGATCGCGATCACACCATGGCGCTCGTTGCCATCTTCGGCACCACGATCAGCCCTTACCTGTTCTTCTGGCAGGCGGGTCAGGAAGTGGAGGAACGCCACCGTCGCCACGCCAAGCCCCTGTGCATCACCCCGCGTGAGGCTGGCCCCGAACTGCGCCGCATCCGCAACGATACGCTGACCGGCATGGGGTTCTCCAACGTGACTGCGCTGTCCATCGTCATGGCCACCGCCGCGACGCTTCATGCGAGCGGCTTGACCGAGATCCAGTCTGCGCAACAGGCTGCCACGGCCCTGCGCCCCATTGCCGGTGATTTCGCCTTCGCGCTGTTCGCGCTCGGCATCATCGGCACCGGACTGCTCGCCGTGCCGGTCCTGGCCGGATCCGCCGCCTATGCGGTGAGCGAAACCTTCCGCTGGACCGAAGGGCTTGATCGTCGCCCGCGCGAGGCCAAGGCCTTCTACGCCGCCATCGCGCTCGCAACGCTGGGCGGCGTTGCCCTGAATCTCATCGACCTCGACCCGATGCGCGCCCTCTACTGGGCAGCGGTCGTCAATGGCCTGCTCGCCCCGCCACTGATGGTCGTGACGATGATGATCGCCCGCAACCCGCGCATCATGGGCCGCCTCGCCATCTCGCGCCGTCTTGCCGTGGGCGGCTGGCTCTCCACCGTCGCGATGTGGGCCGTGGCGCTGCTATTTCTGCTCGGCTGAGGTTCCACTTATGCGCTTGTCGATTGCTTCAATCCGCAAAACCCAAGTAGCCCGCCTGCTTGTGGCCGTGCCGGCACTCATCGTCTTCGGTCAGGGAGAACTCAAGGCATACACGCCACCGCCCGTCCCGCCGACAGCAGAGCAAATCGAAGCAGTTCGCGCCCTGATAGCCCAACTCGCGCCGTGGGATGCAGATATGAACCCAGAGATGCGCACTGCCGTCGCAAATTGGCTCCGCGAACAACACAGCGATGCCACGCCCAACCAACGGGCGGTCTTTATGCTGAAAGTGGCGGAGCGATACCGCAAGGCGATGCGGTCACCCGACGATGCAACGCTTCAGGAGCTCGCCATTCCTTACCGTTATATCGAAGAACGCTCAGTCCGCAGCCTGATGGCGTTTCTCGACGCGCCGGACGGTTACAGCTTTAGAAATCGCTTCGAAGATTTGCCCATCCGTCACGAGGGAGCGGCACGGAGGGTTTTGCCACAATTGACGGAGATTTTTGCCGAAGCGGTTGAAGGTGCAGCACGGCTTGAGGAGGTCAACAAGAAGAAGCGCTGACCATCAGCCTGCACTCTCCTTCGCCCCATTATGATCGCTGCGCCCGAAGTCGGGCCGCGCATCGTCCTGGCCCATTTCGATGATGCCGCGGCGGATCGCTCGCGTGCGGGTGAAGTGGTCGAACAGCATGTCGCCATCGCCCTTGCGGATCGCCTTCTGCAACTCGGTCAGGTCCTCGGTGAAGCGCTGCAGCATTTCGAGAACCGCGTCCTTGTTCGAAAGGAACACGTCGCGCCACATCGTCGGGTCCGAAGCGGCGATGCGGGTGAAGTCGCGGAAGCCGCCGGCGGAGTACTTGATCACCTCGCTCTGCGTGACCTGCTCGAGGTCAGATGCGGTGCCGACGATGGTATAGGCGATCAGGTGGGGCAGGTGGCTGGTCACGGCCAGCACCTTGTCATGATGTGCGGCGTCCATCGTCTCGACCCGCGCGCCCAGCGCCTCCCAGAACGCCACCAGCCGCGCTGACAGCGCCGGGTCTGCGTCCGCAGGTGGGGTGACGATGCACCAGCGGTTGCGGAACAGCGTGGCAAAGCCCGCGTCCGGCCCGCTGCGCTCGGTCCCAGCCACCGGGTGCGCCGGGATCACGTGATGGCCCGGCAGAGCCTCGGCCAGAGCCGCGGCCACCGTCTCCTTTGACGAGCCAACATCGCTGACGAGCGCGTCCTTTGACAGTCCCGGCGCAATCGCTCGCGCCGCGGCGCCCATCGCGCCCACGGGTACGCAGAAGATCACCAGATCCGAACCTTGCGCCGCCGTCTCGGCGCTTTCGGCAATCCGGTGTGCCAGCCCAAGTTCCGCCGCCTGCGCGCGCACGTCGGCATCGGCATCCCATCCGACAACCGTCGTGCCGGGCAGGAATGCCTTCATCGCATGGCCGATCGACCCGCCGAGCAGACCCAGCCCGACGATCGTGACCTGTCGGAAGGGCGTGTCGCTCACTTCGCGCTCTCGCACATGGCGCGGATGGCATCGGCAATCTCGTCCATCTGCACCCTCGTGCCGATGGTGATGCGCAAGGCCTGCGGCAGGCCTTGGCCCGGCAGCCAGCGCGTGATGTAGCCGTGGTCCATCAGGCCCAGATAGACGTCCTCGGCGCTGACCTTGCCCTCGAACAGGATCAGCACGAAGTTCGCCTTGCTCGGCAGCGGTCGCACGCCATGGTTGCCCAGCGCTTCCAGCTTCTCGACAAAGCGCGCCCGCTCGGCGTTGTTGTGCTCGCGCGAGGCGATGACAAAGGCCTGGTCCTGCACCGCCGCCAGCCCCGCCGCCTGCGCCGTGTTTGAGACATTGAACGGCCCGCGAATACGGTTGAGCATGTCGACGATGTCGGCATGCCCGGTGCCCCAGCCGATGCGCTCGCCGGCAAGGCCGTAGATCTTCGAGAAGGTGTGCGTCACCAGCACGTTCGATGCCCGCGCGGCGAGTTCCAGCGCGCCATCGTCATCCGCCGGATCAAGATACTCGGCATAGGCTCCGTCCAGCACCAGGAGCACATCGCTGCGCAGCCCTGCATGGAGCCGCTCGATCTCGGCGCGCGGCAGCCAGCTGCCGGTGGGATTGTTGGGATTGGCAAGGAACACCACCCGCGTCTTGTCCGTCACGCAGGCGAGCAGTGCATCGACGTCCGTGCCGTAATCGGCATCCGGCGCCACCACCGGCACTGCGCCACAGCGCCGCGCGGCAATGTCGTAGACCGAGAAGCCGTAGCGCACGTAGAGCACCTCATCGCCCGGCCCGGCATAGGCCTGCGCGGCAAGGTTGAGCAGCTCGTCGGAGCCGGTGCCCATCACGATCCGCGCGGGATCGATGCCGTGAACTTCGCCGATGGCCTTGCGCAGTTCCGTGCTGTCCGGATCCGGATAGGTCGCCGGATGGGCAGCCATCCCCCGCGCCTCGAGCGCAGCCGCGCTGGTGCCCAGCGGATTCTCGTTGGCGGAAAGCTTGGTCAGCTTCTGCCCGTCCTTGCCGGTCGACTTGCCGGGGACGTAGGCGTGAATGCCGAGAATCCAGTCTTTCGGCCGAGGAGCGGGAGGAGTCGTTGCGTTTGCCATAACGCCCCGCGCCTTACGGTCTGCCGGGGTTCCGGGCAAGCGAACCGCCGATCGCGAACAAAAAAAGGGCCGGAAGCGGGCTAGCGCTTCCGGCCTTAGTCTGTTCGCAGGAGGAACAAGGTTTGGCGGGGAGGGAGATGAGAGGGAGAGGATCTGGCTCTCCAACCCCGCCAATTCGGGAATTCAGGTAATCAGTAGTTGTAAGCGCGCTCGCCGTGCTCACCGAGGTCGAGGCCTTCGCGTTCGACTTCTTCGGTGACCCGCAGACCGGTGACAGCCTTCGAGACATACATGGCGATGACGGTGGCAACTGCAGCCCAGCCGATGGTGGTGACGACTGCCATGATCTGCACGACCAGCTTGGCACCCATGTCGTAGTCTTCCGCGCCAGGTCCGCCGAGCGACGGAGCGTAGACGATCGCGGTGCCGATGGCGCCGACGATCCCGCCCACGCCGTGGATGCCGAAGGCGTCCAGGGCGTCGTCATAGCCGAGCTTCGGCTTGACCACGGTGACCATGTAGAAGCAGACGATCGAGGCGATGGCACCCAGGACGATCGCGCCGAACGGGCCCGAGTTACCGGCAGCCGGGGTCACCGCGACGAGGCCGGCGATGATGCCTGAGCAGAAGCCCAGCGCCGAACCCTTGTGGCCGGCTGCACGCTCGGCGAGCATCCAGAACAGACCGGCAGAAGCGGTGGCGACGAAGGTGTTGATCATGGCAAGAGCGGCCGAACCGTTGGCTTCGAGAGCCGAACCGGCGTTGAAGCCGAACCAGCCCACCCACAGCAGACCGGTGCCGATGCTGGTCATGGTCAGCGAGTGCGGCGCCATGATTTCCTTCTGGAAACCGATACGCTTGCCGAGGATGAGGCAGGCCACCAGAGCCGAGACACCGGCGTTGATGTGCACGACCGTACCACCGGCGAAGTCCAGTGCGCCCATGTCGAAGAACAGGCCGCCCGCTGCCCACACCATGTGCGCGATCGGGAAATAGGAGATCGTCAGCCAGACGGCGGCGAACACCATGATCGCCGAGAACTTCATGCGTTCGACCACCGAACCCAGCACCAGCGCCACGGTGATCGCGGCAAAGGTCATCTGGAAGCAGATGAACACGTATTCCGGAATTTCCACGCCGGCAGTGAAGGTCGCAGCCTGGCTCGAGGCGTCGACGCCCGAGAGGAAGAACTTGCCCCAGCTGATGAAGGCATTGCCTTCGGGGCCGAAAGCGAGGCCGTAGCCGAACATCACCCACATCAGCATCGCGAGACACGCGACGGCGCCGATCTGGGTCATCGTCGCGATCATGTTCTTGGTGCGGGTCAGGCCGCCGTAGAACAGCGCGAGGCCGGGAAGGATCATCATCAGGACGAGAATGGTCGAGACCATCATCCAAGCGGTATCCCCCTTGTCGACGGTGGCGGCAGGGGCCGCCTCCTGTGCGAAAGCGGCAGTGGCAGCGAAGAGCGAAGCGCCCGTTCCCGCCAAGCCACCGATCATCTTGCGGATCATGTTGGTTCCCCTAAGGTCGGAAATGGAAGGCGCGCTCAAAGCGCGGTATCCCCGGTTTCACCGGTGCGAATGCGCGTGGCCGATGCGAGGTCGAGGACGAAGATCTTGCCGTCGCCGATCGCTTCGGTGCTGGCAGCCTGCTGGATCGTTTCCACGATCTGCGGCGCAAGATCGTCGCTCGCAGCAACCTCGATCTTCACCTTCGGCAGCATGTTGGTCGAGTATTCGGCGCCACGGTAGATTTCGGTCTGGCCCTTCTGCCGACCAAAGCCCTTCACCTCCGACACCGTCATCCCAGCAACGCCCAGCCCGGACAGTGCTTCACGCACTTCGTCGAGCTTGAACGGCTTGATGATGGCGATGATGAATTTCATTCATGCCCCCTTCTGTTGCCCTCAACGCCGGGCGACCTGCCGGCGAGAAGTATTAAGCAAGGGGCGTGCCAAATCCGAATTTGTACGGATTCAGCCTTTCACGGGAACAAAAATGGCCACGTGGTGGTTATGCGCGCTCGATTCTTGTGCAGCCAAACCGGCGTGCCCAATTTTTAGGCAGTGTCCGCTGCACGGATTTGGAGCACCTATTCAGGGCAGGACGAGATCGGCCCAGACCGGCAGGTGGTCCGATCCCACCGCGGCAAGCGGACTGTGGTGCACACCCAGGCCCTCCACCCGGAGCCCATCACTCACCACGATCCGGTCAAGCTGCGCCACGGGCCGGCGCGAAGGAAAGCTCCGTCCCGGCGCAAGGACCTTCAGCGGCGCGGCGAACGCTCCCAGTGCGCCGCCCGACGGCGACCATTCGTTGAGATCGCCCATCATCACGACATGGCCGGGTTCGGCGTGCCCGGCGACATGCCCGCACACCGTCTCCACCTGCTGGCGGCGGCGCAGGCCGGAAAGATCGAGATGCATGCCCACCACGCGCACAAGCGCGCCGCCCATGCGCAAGGTGGCACAGACCGCCCCGCGCGGCTCGATTGTCGGCAATGGCACGGCGCAGGCTTCCACCACTTCGATCTCGCGCCGCACCAGCAGCGCATTGCCGTGCCAGCCCATGCTCGCTCCGGTCCGCGCCCGATCGTAATGCCCCGGCTCCACGGCACGCCACGGGCTGTGGTCGTCAAGCGTGGCGCGGGGAATCACCGCCTCGCGCAAGCCGAAGCGGCGGTCCGCTTCCTGCAGGGCAATCACGTCGGCATCGATCTCGCGCAGGATTGTCATGATCCGGTCGGGATCACGCTGCCGGTCAAGCCCGACGGCCTTGTGGATGTTGTAGCTGGCGACCTTGAGTTTCAAACCGACGTCAGGCCCCTGAAATATAGCGGTCGGTCGGCGTCACGGGCAGTCCGTCGATGCTGCTGGTGCGCGCCGCCATCTTTGCTTCCCAGGCCGCAGGATCGGATTGCGCGTGGTACTTCACCAGCGTTTGCCGCTCCTGCTCGAGTGTCATCAGCGGCACGCCCCAGCCACAGCTTGTCTGCACGCTGTCCACCGCGATGTCGAAGATCTGGCGTGTGCCTGCCAGAACCGTGAAATGCGCTGCCAGTTCCTGCCATGCGGGATCGGCAGGAAGCACCGGCTTGCCATGGCCATACAACCGAAGGATCAGCGCAGGCTGCTGGAAATTGGTCATCATGATCGTGATGCGGCCATCGGCCATCAGATGCGCGTGCGTCTCGTTGCCCGATCCGGCAAGGTCAAGATAGGCCACGCGATTTGGTCCAAGCACCCGGAAGCAGTCATAACCCTTGGGCGAAAGGTTGATCCGCCCTTCCGCTGCGGCCGTGGCCACGAAGAACACCGACTGCTGCCCGATCATCGCCTCGTGCTCGGGCAGGATGCAGTCGGTGAACTTTGCCATCAGAGGAAGTCTTTCAGCGTCGCGATGAACTTGTCGAACTGGTCGTGGTGCAGCCAGTGCCCGGCGTTCTCGAACTCGATCACCTCGGCATTGCGGAAGTGCTCGATCATCCCGTTCTCGACCGGATTGCCGGCCCAGGAATCCGCGCCGTTCAGCAGCAGGGTCGGACAGGTGATGGCCTTCCACAGCTCGTTGCGCTGCTCGATGGTGATATCATAGGGCGCGCCATCGACGTTGAGATGCGGATCGAACTTCCAGCTGAACGTGCCGTCCTCGTTGCGGTTGATGCCGTGGCGGGTCAGGTGTCGCGCCTGCTCGTCGGTCAGGTAGGGGTTCTCGCCCTTCATGCGCGCATAGGCGTCCTCGAGCGTCGGATAGCGGCGCGGCAGGCGCCCGGCGGCCTTTCGCTTCTCGCCGATGAAATCCCGGACGCGCCGTGCGAAGGGCACGTTCTTCATCATCGCCTCGCGCTCGGGCGTCGGGAACAGCCCCTCGATGGCCACGATCTTGCGCACGTTTTCCGGAAACAGCCCGGCATAGCGCAGGCTGGTGTTCGCGCCCCACGAATGCGAGACGATCGTCACCGGGGCGAGGTCGAGCTGGTGGATCAGCTGGGCCACGTCATAGACGAGGTCCATCGTGCGATAGTTGCCGTCCTCGGTCCACTGGCTGTCACCGTGGCCGCGGTGGTCCATGGCGATGATGTGCCAGTCCTCGCGCAGGGCCTCGGCGGTCCAGTCCCACGACCGGCAATGGTCGCGCCCGCCATGGACCAGCAGCAGCGGCGGCTTGTCCGTGTTGCCCCAGTCCACATAGTGGAGGCGCAGGCGCTGAGAGATGAAGGTGTTCGAACTGGGACCGAGTAACTGCATGGGCCGAGTAACTGCGCCGGATAGGCCGCGGTTTCAACCCCCGGATGCCGCTGGGCCCGCTACCTTTCCTTCGTTGCCGAGAAGGTCAGCTCAGGGTTGCGCTCCTGCTGGTAGCCCACATCCCATGACGATCGCGCCATGAAAACGGGGTCGCCATCGCGATCCTTGGCAAGGTTCGATGCATTGAAATCGGCAAAGGACTTGAGCGCCGCGTCGCTGCCCTTGAGCCAGCGTGCGGTATCGAACGGCGAAGGTTCGAGCACCGCCTCGACCTTGTATTCCGCCTCGAGGCGCGAAACCAGCACGTCGAGCTGAAGCTGGCCGACCACGCCGACGATCCACTGGCTGCCGATCTCCGGATAGAATACCTGGATCACGCCTTCTTCGGAAAGGTCGTCCAGCGCCTTGCGCAGCTGCTTGGTCTTGGTCGGGTCCTTCAGCACCACGCGGCGCAGGATTTCCGGCGCGAAGTTCGGCAGCCCCGTAAAGCGCAGGTCGTTCCTTTCCGAAAGCGTATCGCCCACGCGCAGGGTTCCGTGGTTCGGGATGCCGATGATGTCGCCCGCCTCGGCGGTGTCGGCAATCTCGCGGTCCTGCGCGAAGAACAGGATCGGCGAATGCACGGCGATCGGCTTGCCCAGGCCCGAAGGCGTCAGCTTCATGCCCCGCCTGAACGTGCCCGAGACCATGCGCATGAATGCGATACGGTCGCGGTGCTGCGGGTCCATGTTGGCCTGCACCTTGAAGATGAACCCGGTCACGTCGGGCCGCTCCGGTTCCACCGTGCCTTCGCTCGACTTCTGCGGGCGCGGCGGCGGAGCATAGCGGGCAATCGCATCGATCAGCTCGGCAACGCCGAAGTTCTTCAGCGCCGATCCGAAATAGACCGGCGTCAGGTCGCCATGGCGATAGGCTTCGAGATCGAACTCGGGGTAGCCGGCGCGGGCCAGTTCGATTTCCTCGGCAATGTCCTCGGGTATGTCGACCGCGGGTTCGCGCTTGCCCAGGAATTCGCGGCTGTCACCTTCGGGACGGGCGATGGTTTCGTCGGCGAAGTTCATCACGCCCTGAAAGATCCCGCCCATGCCGATCGGCCAGGACATCGGCACGACGTCGAGCGCCAGCGCATCGGCGACTTCGTCCAGCGTCTCGAACACCGAACGGCCTTCGCGGTCGACCTTGTTGACGAAGGTGATGATCGGCACCGAGCGCATGCGGCAGACTTCGAACAGCTTGCGCGTCTGCGGCTCGATACCCTTGGCCGCGTCAATCACCATGATCGCCGAATCGACCGCGGTCAGCGTGCGGTAGGTGTCTTCGGAAAAGTCCTCGTGGCCCGGCGTATCGAGCAGGTTGAAGACAACGCCGTCCTTCTGGAACGTCATCACCGACGACGTCACCGAGATACCGCGCTGCTGCTCGATCTTCATCCAGTCCGACCGCGCGCGGCGGGCGGCCCCGCGTGCCTTGACCTCGCCGGCAAGGTGGATCGCGCCGCCCTGAAGCAGCAGCTTCTCGGTCAGCGTGGTCTTGCCCGCGTCAGGGTGCGAAATGATGGCGAAGGTGCGGCGATTGGACATGGGGAGCGCGGTTAGCGCGGGTTTACGGTCACGTCCATGCGGAAGCTGCGCGTCGCGCCGGGATCGAGCAGGACGACGCCGGGCTTCTCGCGGAAATCGCCGGTGAAGCCTGCGGGGTCGGCGTAACCCTGCCACGGCTCGATGCAGATGTAGCGCGCGCCCGGAACCTGCCAGACGCCCATCGACGTCGTGTCGGGGAAATGGAGGTCGAGAGTGGTCCCGCCATCGGTGCCATAGGTGAGCGACTTGCTCTCGAACACGTCCCAGATCAGCGCATCGTTGCGGAACAGGTCTTCGTGCAGCCGCAGCTCGCGAGAGTTCGCAGGGCTTGGCACGGAGTTGGGGGAGAGTTCGCCAGAGTTGGGGGTGAGTTGCCGTAGAGTTGGACTTTCGCCCTTTTCAAAGACAAGCTTATGATCTTCCTTGGGAAAATCCCCGGGAAGCGGCCATGCGAAGGCCGGATGGAAGCCGAAGCTGAAGGGCAGCGCTTCCGCGTTGGGATTGAACACGCTGACCTCGGTGTGCAGCGTCATGCCCTCGATGCGGTAGGCCACTTCGAGCACGAAGCCGAATGGATAGACCGCCCGGGTGCTTGGTGAATCGGTCAGGCGGAAGCGTGCCTCCGCCCCTTCGGCATGAACCGGGGCGAAGGCACTGCGTCGTGCAAAGCCATGTTTCGGCATGGAAAATTCGCGACCATCAAGGCGCAGCGTGTCACCCGACAGCGCCCCGACGATCGGAAACAGGAAGGGCGCGTGACCCGACCAGAAGGCCGGGTCCGCATCGGTCATGTATTCCGCGCCCGCAGCGTCGGTCAGCGACCAAAGCTCTGCGCCCAAAGGATTTATTTGCGCAGTCAGCTCCGCGCTGGCGATGGTGACGAGATCGTCACTCATCCGCGCAGGACACCGCCGAGCTTGGCAGCAGCAGCCACCACCTTGTCCGAAACCGCCTTGAGCGTCGCCTCATCGAACGACTTCTCGACCGGCTGGAGCGTCACTTCGATGGCAAGGCTCTTCTGGCCCTCTGGCACGCCAGCCCCGCGGAAGTCATCGAAAATCCGTGCCGAAACAATGGCCTGCTTGTCCGCACCCTTGACAGCACGGAGCAGATCACCTGCTGGAACCGCAGCATCGACAAGGAAGGCAAAGTCGCGCGTCACCGCCTGAAGTGCAGGTGGCGCAAAGTGCGGGCGGGCGAACTGGCCGGGGCCCTTGCGCGGCGGGATGCGGTCGAGGAACAGCTCGACCACCGCCACGGGACCATCGAGATCGAAGGCCCTGGCGGTTGCCGGATGCAGCATGCCGAAGCGCGCCAGCACCTGCTTTGGCCCGAGGCGCAGGGTGGCCGACTGGCCGGGGTGGAACTGATCCCCAGCCTCGCCCATGACCTGCAGGTTGTCGACCGGAGCGCCCGCTTCTGCAAGCAGCGCCAGCGCTTCGGCCTTGGCGTCGAATGCGTCGAACAGCTTGGCCTTGCCAGTCGCCCAGCCGCGCGAGACGGATTCGCCTGCCAGAACAACGGCTAGGCTCAGCTTTTCGTCGCTCGCGCCATTGGCGCCGCGCAAGTAGCGGCGGCCGATCTCGAACAGGCGCACCGAGGTGGCGCCACGGTGGAGATTGCGCTGGGCGGCCGAGAGCAGGCCGGGCAGCAGCGAGGGGCGCATGACCTTGAGGTCTTCGGAGATCGGGTTGGCCAGCGCCCAGGTTTCCTCGCCATCGGCAAAGTGCGCGGCTTCCTTCTCGGGCAGGAACGACCACGTCACCGCTTCATGCAGGCCACGCGAGGCAGCCGCTCTGCGGACCCGGCGCTCAAGCGTCTGCACCGCAGTTGCGGTCGGCTTGGCCACACCATCTGCGCGCGGCAGCGGCGTGGAAGGCACGGCATCGAGCCCGTGGACGCGGATCACTTCCTCGACGATGTCGGGTGCGCCGTCCACGTCCGGGCGCCAGGTCGGCACGGTGACGGTCCAGTCTTCGGCCACGTCGAAGCCGAGCGCGGCAAGGATGCGCTTCTGTTCGCCATTGCCGACGTCGATGCCGCCAAGGCTACCGGCCAGCTTCGGATCATAGGTCACGGTCTTGCGCGCCAGCGGCGGTTGCCCTGCGCGCACGACTTCGCTCGCTTCGCCACCGCAGATCTCGAGGATCAGACTGGTCAGCAGGTCAAGCCCGGTATCGAGGAACGCCGGATCGACGCCACGTTCGAACCGCCCGCGCGCGTCGGAAGCTAGCGCCAGCGCCTGCCCGGTGCGGGCGATGGAAGCCGGATCGAAGTACGCAACTTCGAGCAGGACGTCGGTCGTCCCGTCCGAGCAGCCCGAATCTTCGCCACCCATGATCCCGGCGATGTCATGCACGCCGGCATCGTCGGAAATCACCGTCATCCACGGCTGCAGCGCATATTCCTTGCCATTGAGCGCGAGGCAGGTCTCGCCTTCGCGCGCCTTGCGGGCCACGACCGCGCCCGAAAGCTTCGCCATGTCATAGGCGTGAGCCGGGCGGCCATAGCCGAGCATGACGTAATTGGTAATGTCCACCAGGGCCGAGATCGGACGCTGGCCCGCGCTCTTCAGGTAGTCCTGCAGCCACTTCGGGCTCGGCCCATTCTTTACGCCACGAATCACGCGGCCGTAGAAGGCGGGGCAACCTTCAGGATCGTCGGTGCGCACTTCGACCGGACAGGGGAAGCTGCCAGCAACCGGCTTGGCTTCGATCGGCTTGAGCACGCCCAAGCCCGCCGCAGCGAGATCGCGGGCGATGCCGTGAACGCCCATGCAGTCCGGACGGTTGGGCGTGATCGCCACGTCGAACACCGGGTCCGATCCGAGGTAATCGGCAAAGGTCGTGCCGAGCGGCGCGTCTTCGGGCAGTTCGATGATGCCGTCATGCTCTTCGCCAAGGCCAAGCTCGCGCGTCGAGCACATCATGCCGTTGGATTCGACGCCGCGGATGGCGGACTTACGAAGTTCCATGCCATTGGCCGGGACCACTGCGCCGGGCAGGCCGAGCACGCCGACAAGGCCTGCACGCGCATTGGGCGCGCCACAGACAACCTGCAGGGGCGAACCATCACCAAGATCGACGGAGAGCACCTGCAGCTTGTCGGCCTGCGGGTGCTTCTCCGCCGTCAGCACGCGGGCGACGCGGAAGCTCTTGAGCGCCGCCGAGGCATCTTCGACGCCTTCGATCTCCAGGCCCAGCGAGGTCAGCTTTTCGGCGATGGTGCGGGCGTCGGCCTTGGTATCGAGGACCGACTTCAACCACGAAAGCGAGAACTTCACGAACGTACTCCAACACCGCCGGAAAGGGTCGGCACATCGAGCGCGCCGAAGCCGTAGTGGCCAAGCCACCGCACATCGCCATCGAAGAAGGCGCGCAGGTCATCCATGCCGTACTTGAGCATGGCGAGGCGATCGACGCCGGTGCCGAAGGCGAAGCCCTGCCATTCATCGGGATCGAGCCCGCCGAACTCGATGACCTTGCGGTTGACCATGCCGCTGCCCAGCACTTCCATCCAGCCACCGTTCTCCGCATCGCCGCTGCCGCCAACGACGCGCTTGCCGTTGATGAGCGTGTAACCGACGTCGACCTCCACCGATGGTTCGGTGAAGGGGAAGTAGCTCGGGCGCAGGCGCAGGACGATGTCGTCCCGTTCGAAGAAGGCCTTGAGGAAGGTTTCCAGCGTCCACTTGAGATGGCCGAGGTGGATGCCCTTGTCGATGACGAGGCCTTCGATCTGGTGGAACATCGGCGTGTGCGTGGCGTCCGAGTCCGAACGATAGACGCGGCCCGGGGCGATGATGCGGATCGGCGCGCCTTGCGCGATCATCGAACGGATCTGCACCGGCGAGGTATGCGTGCGCAGCAGCATCGAACGGCCTTCGGCATCCTTGTCAGGGAAATAGAAGGTATCGTGCATCGCGCGCGCCGGATGCGTCTCGGGCATGTTGAGCGCGGTGAAGTTGTGCCAGTCGTCCTCGATCTCGGGACCGCTCGCGACGGCGAAGCCCATGTCGGCGAAGATCTCGGCCAGTTCGTCCATGACCTGCGAAACCGGGTGAACCGAACCCCTGGGCGCTTGCGGCGCGGGAAGGGAAAGGTCGACCGTTTCGGCCGCGAGGCGCGCTTCGAGCGCGGCGCTTTCCAGTGCGTTCTTGCGGTCTGCGAGGGCGGCGGTCACCGCTTCGCGTGCGGCGTGAATCTTCGGGCCTTCGCTCTGCCGCTGGTCCGGGGTCATCCCGCCCAGCGACTTGAGCAGGGCGCTGACCCAGCCCTGCTTGCCGAGCGCGGAGACGCGGATCGCCTCCACCGCTTCGGGCGTGCCTGCTTCCGCAATGGCCGCGAGCGTTGCGGCCTGCTGTTGATCGAGGTTTTCCATCGGCAAGCCGCTAGCCGCAAATGCGCCGGAATCAAAGTCTGGAGTTAAGATCGAGTGGGGGTGTGCAGGGCTTGAACCGCCGCGCCGACGAACTCCTTCCGTGCGCGCATGACTTCCTGCAGCACGGGCTTGGGGCAATGGGCATATTCGCTCGGGCTCATGCCCATGAAACGGTGGAAGTCCCGAACGAACTGGGCCTGATCATGGTAGTGACCATCGATCGCGCCGATCCACTTCAGCGACGGGTCCATCATGTATTGCACGAGGCTGCGCATGAAGCGCTGGCGACGCAGGAGGAGCCGGGGCGGGAAGCCGAAATGCTTGCGGCACAGGCGCTCCACGGTGTGGGTGGGCAACTGGGTCGCCTCGGCCATCTCGCTCACGGAAGCGATGTCCGGATCGACCAAGGCGGCGTGGCAGGCGACAATGCGTGGATCGTCTTCGACGTCGGCCGCCAGGTTCTGTTCGAAGAAGCGGGTGATGCGCGAAAGTTCGGCCTGCTCGTCCTTCTCCTTGCCGAAGACCGAGGCCGCGAGAGGACGGAAGGGGGCAAGGAAAGGCTCGCTGGCGACGTCATAGATATGATCGGCGTGCGCATTGGCGGGCTGGCGCACGAAGCGCGCCCAGCCCAGCGGCAAGAGGCCGATGCCCCAGATGCGCGTGGTGCCGGTGGTGAATTCCAGAGTGGTGCTCGTCGGCCCGGTGGCGTTGGCCTGGACGCCCGCGAACGGAGGCCGACCCGGCAATTGCGAATCCGGAAAGTCGCCCTGGTAGATGCGGATGTTTGCCCATTCAGGGTGGAGGTGATCGGTCACCCGGCCTTGGGGCACGTCGATCTCGGTCAGGTAAAATGTCGTGAAATAGCGCTGCAGCGGCTCTGGCGGCCGATGGAATCGAACCCGGACTGTGCAGTCCCCGGTCAAGCTGTGCGCGCCCCTGTTTACTTTAGTTATGTGTTGTTCATCCGCACCCTGCACTGCGCTTGCGCGAATCGCAACGAAAAAGGGCGGCTCCCGAAGGAACCGCCCTTTTGTTCAGCCTGCTTGCAACGCCGATCAGGCGGCGGGCAGGGCAGCCTTCGCCTGAGCGATGACGGCGGTGAAGATCGCACCTTCGTTCATCGCGAGGTCGGCCATGGTCTTGCGGTCGAGCTCGATCCCGGCAAGCTTGGTGCCATGGATGAACTGCGAGTAGGTCAGGCCTTCGGCGCGGACAGCAGCGTTGATGCGCTGGATCCACAGGGCGCGGAAGCTGCGCTTCTTGACCTTGCGGTCGCGGTATGCGTACTGGCCGGCCTTTTCGACGGCCTGACGGGCGACGCGGATGGTGTTCTTGCGACGGCCGCGATAGCCCTTCGCCTGATCCAGAATCCGCTTGTGCTTGGCTTTGGTGGTTACACCACGCTTGATACGGCTCATAGTTCAGCGCTCCTCAGTTCAGCCCGTAGGGCGCCCACTTCTTGATCACCTTCGCATCGGCGTCGGAGATCACGTCAGTGCCGCGGTTCTGGCGGATGTACTTGGCGTTGTGGCTGATCAGGCGGTGGCGCTTGCCGGCAACGCCGTGCTTCACCTTGCCGGTGGCGGTGAGCTTGAAGCGCTTTTTCACGCCGCTCTTCGTCTTCATCTTGGGCATTTTCGTCTCCTGAGTTCGACGCGTCCGATCTGCCTTGGCAGCCCTTGTGGCCAGGCCGATCATCGAATCCGTGTCGGTTGAAGGTGGGGCCGTTAGGGGATGCGGCGCGGAAAGGCAAGTGTTGTGGAGTCTTTGCACGGTGCGCCCTGGCATCAGCAAAGGGCTGGCGGCACCGGCCCGCTCCCCCGCGAACCGGCGTAGCTTTTCATTTCCCGATATCCGCCAGATCGTATGGCGTCGTCTGGTACGTCTCGTTTACCCAGTTGCCGTAGAGCAGGTGGCCGTGGCCGCGCCAGGTGTTGGCGGGCATGGCCTGGGGATCGTCACCGGGGAAATAGTGGCGGGGCAAGTACTTGCCTTCGTCCCGCGCATATTCGCCCGCCAGCGTCAGCGTATCGTACTCGAGATGGTTGAACATGTGCAACGTGTTGTGGGCCGGGTCATCGATCAGGCACAGGCCGGTTTCGGCGCTGTCGGCAAGGACCGAAAGGCCGCGACCTTCGGGCAGGTCCTCGCGGCGCACTTCGCTCCAGCGCGACACAGGCACGTCGAACACATCGGGCAGGCCGCGCATGAAGGGACTGGCGGGCGCGTGGTTGATGTGGCGGAACACGCCCGAGGCCTTGGTCGGCAAGGGGTGCTTCTCGATGCCATGGAAATGATGCAGCGCGGCCATCGCGCCCCAGCACACCGACAGCGTGCGGTGCACGTTGGTCTGCGACCAGTCGAAGATGCGGGCGAGCTCGTCCCAGTAGCTGACCTCTTCATAAGGAATCGTCTCGACCGGTGCGCCGGTGACGATCAAGCCATCGTACTTCTCGGCACGCACGTCCTCCCACGGACGGTAGAAGGCCGAGATGTGACCTGCCGAAGTGTTCTTGCTGACGTGGTCGGAAATGCGCACCAGCTCAAGCTCGACCTGCAGCGGAGTTGCGCCCAGAAGGCGGGCGATCTGGGTCTCGGTGGTGATCTTGTCGGGCATCAGGTTGAGCAGGGCGATCCGCATCGGGCGGATGTCCTGGCGCGCGGCCTCGGTCTCGCTCATCACGATCACGCCCTCCGCCTCGAGTGTGCGGCGGGCAGGGAGATTGTCGGCAATCCTGATCGGCACGTGCAACGTCTTCCTCAAACCTGAGGGAGAAGACGCTCTTCACGGTGTCCGTGTCCGTTTGGTTGCCGGATCGGCCACATCCCCTTTCTGCTTGCGGCAGATCGGGTACCACCTTGCCCGGATCGGCAGGTTGGCGTTGGAGCGTCACTCCAACTCTCGATGTAGGACGACAGATAGAACCGCCTTGAAAGCTTTGCAACGGGGCGAAGGTGCAGGATGTCACTTGCTATTGCGATCCAGTCTCATTATTAATGCGAGTCATTGGCAGGAAGCGTGCTGCCCTGGAGTTTCAGTGCAATGTTCATCTGCATCTGCAATGCCATCCGCGAGAAGGACATCCGCGCCACTGCCCGCTGCCACGCCGGCAATGCAGAGGAGATCTACGGCCGCATGGGCTTCAAGCCGCAGTGCCGGCAGTGCCTTGATGATGCCGAGGACGTGATCGCCGACGAGCGCGCCTGCGCGCTGGCATAAGTCCCACGTTGCAAAGTGTTGCAGGCACCCGGTGCGAGTCGTTCGCGCTTTATGCCGTCCATCCTGCAGCGTAACGTCGCTCCATCCATTGCAAAGGAGCCAGCGCGATGAAGGGCGATGCCAAGGTCATCGAATATCTCAACAAGGCCCTGCTCAACGAGCTGACCGCGATCAACCAGTACTGGCTGCACTACCGCCTGCTCGCCAACTGGGGCGTCAAGAAGCTGGCCGAGTACGAGCGCCACGAATCGATCGACGAGATGAAGCACGCCGACATGCTGGCGGACCGCATCCTGTTCCTCGATGGCCTGCCCAACTTCCAGGCGCTCGGCCGCCTGCGCGTTGGCGAATCGGTCGAGGAGATCCTCAAGGCTGACCTTGCCTTGGAGATGGATGCCCTGCCGCTGCTCAGGGATGCCATCGCCCACTGTGAATCCGTACGCGATTTCGTCAGCCGCGATCTTTTCGCCAAGATCCTCGAGAGCGAGGAAGAGCATGTCGACGTGATCGAGAAGCAGTTCGACATGATCGAGCGCATGGGTCTGGCCAACTACATCCAGCTCAACAGCGAAGCCGCCGAAAGCTGATCCTGGCGCTGCGAAGCGGCCTCCTACTCGGCCGCTTCGCTCACTTCCGCGCTTTCCGCCGCCTGACGCGCCCACATTTCGGCGTAGAGGCCATCGCGGCGCAGCAGGTCGGCGTGGTTGCCTTGTTCTGACAGGCGCCCCTGATCCAGCACGAGAATCGTGTCGGAATCAGCAATCGTCGACAACCGGTGGGCGATGGAGATCGTGGTGCGGTGGCTGGCGACGGCGCGCATGGTGGAGAGGATGTCCTGCTCCGTGCGGGTATCGAGCGCACTGGTCGCCTCATCGAACAGCAGGATTGGCGGGTTCTTCACAAGGGTGCGCGCGATGGCGACGCGCTGCTTTTCGCCGCCCGACAGCTTCAGGCCGCGTTCGCCGACTTCGGTGTCATAGCCTTGCGGCAATCGCGCGATGAAGTCTGCGATCGCCGCGCCCTTGGCGGCGGCCTCGACCTCGGCCATTCCTGCACCGTCACGACCATAGGCGATGTTATAGCCTATGGTGTCGTTGAACAGCACCGAGTCCTGCGGAACGATGCCCAGTGCGGCGCGCAAGGAAGCCTGCGTCACGCCTGCAATGTCCTGCCCGTCGATCAGGATACGCCCGGACCACGGGTCATAGAAGCGGAACAGCAGGCGCGCGATGGTCGACTTGCCCGCGCCTGATGGGCCGACGATGGCCACGCGGCTGCCCGCAGGCACTTCGAACGACAGACCGTGCAGGATCTCGCGATCGCGGTCATAACCGAACACGACATTGTCGAACGTCACCGAGGGGCGGTTCACCACCAGCGCAGGCGCATCGGCGGCGTCTGCCACTTCGATATGCGTGTCGATCAGGCGGAACATTTCGGCCATGTCGATCAGGCCCTGCCGGATGGTGCGATAGACCATGCCGAGCATGTCGAGCGGGCGGAAGAGCTGGGTGAGGTACGTGTTGACGAAGACAAGGTCGCCGACCGTCAATTTGCCCTGTGACCAGCCATAGACAGTCCAGGCCATTGCCCCCGCCATCAGCAGGTTGACGATCAGGGCCTGCGCGATGTTGAGGAGGCCAAGGCTGTTTTCGCTCTTCACCGCGGCATCGGCGTAGGCGCGCGCGGCGGAGGCGTATCGCGCTTCCTCGCGCGCTTCGGCGCCGAAGTATTTCACCGTCTCGTAGTTCAGCAGCGAGTCGACCGCGCGGGCCAGCGCCTGGCCATCGAGCCGGTTCATCTTCTCGCGCAGCGCCGTACGCCATTCGGTGATGGTGCGCGTGGCGTAGACATAGGCGATCACGGCAAGGATCGTCGCCGTGACCAGTCCCAGCCCGAAGTTCAGCCAGAAGATCACGATGACCGCCGTCAGCTCGATCACCGTCGGGGCAATGTTGAACAGCAGGAAATAGAGCATCGTGTCGATGCTCTTGGTTCCGCGCTCGATCACCTTGGTTACCTCGCCGGTGCGGCGGGCGAGGTGGAAGCGCAGCGACAGCTTGTGGAGGCGGGCGAAGACGTTTTCCGCCAGATGCCGCGTGGCGTCCTGGCCAACGCGCTCGAACACGATGTTGCGCAGGTTGTCGAACAACACCCCGGCAAAGCGACCGAGGGCATAGGCCAGGACGAACGCCAGTGCGACAGTCAGGGCAGGCTGAGCGCCTGCCGGAAGCGTCATTGCGTCGACGGCTTTCTTGTATGCGAATGGCAGCGCAAGTGTCGTCGCCTTGCCGAGCAGTACCATGACCACCGCGCCCATGACCCGGCGGCGCAGGACCGCATTGTCGGCAGGCCAGAGGTACGGGAGGAAGCGCTTGAGCGTGGCCCAGCCATCGTGGCGGGCGTCTTTGGGACTCGTCGGTGTATCAGGTGGCATGGGTTCCCACATAGGGAACGTGGACGGCTATGCCAGAGCTTTGAAAGTTTACAGCGGCAAAGGCGGCCTTGCAGGCAGACTGGCAATCAGAACCGGATGCTCCTGTGCGAGTCCGGCATTGCGGTCCCGGGCGGCAGGTCGAACAGCACGCGCCTTGTCGCGAAGTCGATCGCCACCCGCCTGAACATGCGCATCTGCGCCATACCCAGCAGGATTGCCGGGCGCTTGACCAGATCGAGCCGGTGGAACGCCGGGGAGTCGGCAAAGGCGAGGGGGGTATTGTGGATCTGCAACCCTTCGATCTCGATCGTCGAGGCCATGACAATATCCGCATTGAGCGCCTGGCCCGTCACCGAGAACAGTGTCGTCTGCTCGGTGCGGTTGCGGCGGGCCATGGCCTTGCGCAGCGCAAGGTTGCCGATCGAGCTGTCAGACCCGGTATCGAGCACGACGTCGGTGTGGACGCCATCGATGATCGCGTTGGTCATGATCAGCTGGCCCGAACGCCGCTTGGCCTTGACGACGATCTCGAAGCCTTTCGTGCCGCCCAGCGATGCGGCATCGCCAATGGCGATGCGATTGGCGCCGAAGTCTATCAGCACGCGCTGGTCCTGCAGGCTGTCGAGCCCGACGATGCCTTGCGCGCCGATATGCTCGGCTTCCAGCAGCGGCGCGGTCAGGGTATAATATGTCCGCTTTCCGAGGCTTATCTCCTCGACATCGACCAGTTCCACTTGGTGCGAGCCTGCCACGCCGACGACCACGCCATTGCCGGTCACAGGCAGGCCCAACCCTTGCGCCACCTGCCGTGAAAGGACCGTGCGCTCGGAGCCGGTGTCGATCAGGAAATCGTAGGGGCCGCTTTTCCCGATCAGGACCGGGACAGTCATGCGATCATGTCTGTCCCGTTGGAGCTGCACAAGCTCGTCAGCAGGTGATGGGAAGGGCTGGGTCGCCGGTTCGCTGGCGAACGCCGGCGGCACGATGCTGGCCAGCGCAAGCATGAAAAGCCTTCGCGAAAACACCGGCAAAGGGTGGCCCTGTGGCATGGCGACTTCTCCCATGCCTGATTTACGCCTGCATGGGCGCCTTGGCGAGTCCTTAGCGCGTGGCGGGGGACGAGCGACGAATGAGCGCCAGCAGTCCGCGAGCGATCTCGTGGATCTCGGCGTAAAGCGGATGGCCGAGCACTCGCAAGGAGGCGAGCCACAGCACGATCCCGAGCGCAACAGTCGATGCGGCCTGCACCAGCCCGAGTTCGGCGGGACCTTGCCCGATGAAGAACCCCAGCAATAACGGCAGGACTGCGGCCAGCGAGACGGCGGCACTACACAACCAGCCCAGCAGGATGTCGCGGTAACGCAGCTCGAGTGTCGAAGCCAGCAAGGGCAGGTAGATCACGACCCATAGCCCGGCATGTATCACGCGCGAGGCGGCCACCCATTCCAGCCCCAGCGGCGCAGTAAGTGCGATCAGCACCACGGACAGCACCGTCTCGATGACCATACAGCGCATGAGCGGCTTCAGCCGTCCCATAAGCACCGGCAGGTCTGCATAGAGCGGCAGCGCGACGTAGCCGATCTGCGAGAGCGCAACCCAGGTGAGCAGGGGCGCCGCTGCCATCCAGCGCTCGCCGTAAAGCAACCTGATCAGGGGCTCGCCGAGCACCGCGATGCCCGCCATGGCCGGCCAGGTTACCCCGGTATAGGCCGCCAGCACGCGCAGATAGGGTGGCCCCAAGGGTTCACCGCTATCGCGGATCCGGCGAAACGCGGGATAGAAGACGCCGGTAACCGCACCCGCGATCAGCAGGCGCAACTGCAGGGCCAATCCCGATGCGCGCGCAAAGAGGCCGACAGCGGCGCTGTCGATCATGCGCCCGATGACCAGCTCCGGCGCGCGGGCAGAGAGTGAACTGCAGACCACTTGTACGGTGTTGGTGCCGCCCAGTGCCATGACGTCTGCCGCGCGCGCTATCTTTGGCGGCCACGGCAGCATGCCGCCCGAACGCCACTGACTGATGAGCAACCGCGCCGCCTGCTGGGCGAAGGCCCCCCAGGCGAGGGCAAGCGCGCCATGACCAAGGATCGCCAGGATCAATGCGGTCAAGGCGTTGGCCACCGCCGCTCCGACCTCGATCATCGTGTTCGAACGATAGTCCATGCGGCGCTGGCAGGTCGCCTGGGGGACGATCGCCAGCGGCACGAGCAGGTAGGATGCCGCGATGACCAGAGTGATCGGCAGCAATTGCGGATCGCCATAGAAGACAGCGATCGGCCAGGCACTGGCGAGAGCGAGAAGCGCTATCCCCCAGGCGAAGACCACCGAAATCGTGAAAGCGGACCGCAGTTTCTCTGCCGTGAGATCGCGCTCTCCGTTGATATAACGCGTGACGCCGAAATCCTGCAGGAATGCGACCAGCGTGACCGCGGCAAAGGCGATCGAGAACCGGCCCAGCTGATCGGGCGTGATGTACCAGCGCGCGAGCACGATGCTGGCCACGAACTGCAGCGCAAAGGAGGCATATTGCGAGATCAGCGCCCAGACGGCTGCCGCGCGGA
>NZ_JBXAFX010000005.1:1044-3544 GCF_058793515.1 Novosphingobium sp. GW835-FHT14H07 | reverse complement strand
ACTTGTTCGGCAGACAGACGGCGGGTGCTAAGGTCCGTCGTCAAAAGGGAAACAGCCCTAACCTACAGCTAAGGTCCCCAAGTCATCACTAAGTGGGAAAGCATGTGGGAATCCCAAAACAACCAGGAGGTTGGCTTAGAAGCAGCCATCCTTTAAAGAAAGCGTAACAGCTCACTGGTCTAAACAAGGGTTCCTGCGGCGAAGATGTAACGGGGCTAAAGTGATGCACCGAAGCTTAGGGTTCAGTACTTTGTACTGAGCGGTAGCGGAGCGTTCCGTAGGCCTGAGAAGCGATCTGGTAATGGGTCGTGGAGGTATCGGAAGTGCGAATGCTGACATGAGTAGCGACAAAGAGGGTGAGATGCCCTCTCGCCGAAAGACCAAGGGTTCCTGCTTAAAGCTAATCTGAGCAGGGTGAGCCGGCCCCTAAGACGAGCCCGAAGGGGGTAGTCGATGGGAACCACGTTAATATTCGTGGGCCTGGTGGTGTGTGACGGATCATGTGTGTTGTCACTCCTTATTGGATTGGAGTGGCTTCGAAATGGTTCCAGGAAATAGCCCCACCGTATAGACCGTACCCGAAACCGACACAGGTGGTCAGGTAGAGTATACCAAGGCGCTTGAGAGAAGTATCCTGAAGGAACTCGGCAAATTGCCTCCGTACCTTCGGAAGAAGGAGGCCCTCACATTGCGCAAGCAGTATGAGGGGGCACAGGCCAGGGGGTAGCGACTGTTTAGCAAAAACACAGGACTCTGCTAAGTCGGCTTCAAGACGACGTATAGGGTCTGACGCCTGCCCGGTGCCGGAAGGTTAAGAGGAGGAGTGCAAGCTCCGAATTGAAGCCCCGGTAAACGGCGGCCGTAACTATAACGGTCCTAAGGTAGCGAAATTCCTTGTCGGGTAAGTTCCGACCTGCACGAATGGCGTAACGACTTCCCCACTGTCTCCAGGATATGCTCAGCGAAATTGAATTCTCCGTGAAGATGCGGAGTACCCGCGGTTAGACGGAAAGACCCCGTGCACCTTTACTGCAGCTTCAGAGTGGCATTAGGAAAGAATTGTGTAGCATAGGTGGGAGGCTTTGAAGCACCGGCGCCAGCTGGTGTGGAGCCATAGGTGAAATACCACCCTGTTGTTTTCTGATGTCTAACCCAGGACCGTTATCCGGTTCGGGGACCCTCTGTGGCGGGTAGTTTGACTGGGGCGGTCGCCTCCTAAAGAGTAACGGAGGCGCGCGATGGTAGGCTCAGGCCGGTTGGAAACCGGCTGTTAGAGTGCAATGGCATAAGCCTGCCTGACTGCGAGACTGACGAGTCGAGCAGAGACGAAAGTCGGTCATAGTGATCCGGTGGTCCCTCGTGGAAGGGCCATCGCTCAACGGATAAAAGGTACGCCGGGGATAACAGGCTGATGATTCCCAAGAGCTCATATCGACGGAATCGTTTGGCACCTCGATGTCGGCTCATCACATCCTGGGGCTGGAGCAGGTCCCAAGGGTTTGGCTGTTCGCCAATTAAAGTGGTACGTGAGCTGGGTTCAGAACGTCGCGAGACAGTTTGGTCCCTATCTGCCGTGGGCGTCGATACTTGAGAGGAGTTGCCCCTAGTACGAGAGGACCGGGGTGAACATGCCTCTGGTGTACCTGTCGTTCCGCCAGGAGCGCAGCAGGGTAGCTATGCATGGACGGGATAACCGCTGAAAGCATCTAAGCGGGAAGCCTCCCTCAAGATAAGGTATCATCGAGTCGTGATAGACCATCACGTTGATAGGCCGGGTGTGGAAGTGCGGTAACGCATGAAGCTAACCGGTCCTAATAACTCTGTTCATGCTTAAACGGGCTCCCAGAAAAGTATTACTTTTTAGGGTCCCGGAGAGTCCCACCATCAATGACAGCTCTGCACGGAAACATCCGTGATCAGGTCTGGCGTTGGACGGACGATCCTCCAGCCAGTCACATCTGATACGCATCGATTAAAGACATCCGCAGGCTCCATTGCCTGGTGACCATAGCGTCCGTGCCCCACCCGATCCCATCTCGAACTCGGCCGTGAAACCGGACAGCGCCAATGGTACTAACGCTCAAGCGTTGGAAGAGTAGGTCGTCGCCAGGCATTGAAGCTTGCGGAAGTCAAAACAAACCCATTCACAAATCACCATCCTCCAACGCGCCAGGGCTCAACGCCCCAGCGCAGCACGGGATGGTCTGGTCAGGCCCGCAAACCGCAGGCTTGACCAACACAACCCCGGCGCGGGGTGGAGCAGCCCGGTAGCTCGTCAGGCTCATAACCTGAAGGTCGCAGGTTCAAATCCTGCCCCCGCAACCAGATAAGGGTTGACTGTTTCGGCGGTCACACTAGATGGGCGCTTCCCACGGCGGTTCGGTATCCGAATCGGCAAGGGCGGCGCCACTGAAGTGGCCCGGTTCTTTGACATTGTTGTTTTAGATGAAGGGACATGTGGGCGACGGCGTCTGCGTCTTGGGAGCTTCGGGCTCTATGT
>NZ_JBXAFX010000005.1:0-948 GCF_058793515.1 Novosphingobium sp. GW835-FHT14H07 | reverse complement strand
GGGTGGAGCAGCCCGGTAGCTCGTCAGGCTCATAACCTGAAGGTCGCAGGTTCAAATCCTGCCCCCGCAACCAGATAAACGGAATTGGATGCACCGCCCTTCGGGGCGGTGTTTCCTTTTGTGGTCCAAGCATTGAAACGCGCGGCTTGGAAAATTTGCCCAAGCTGACAGGTCGACGTCCAAGGGCCTCCAATATCCCGGAAACAAGGTTATTGAGCAGGGAATATGGCGCGATAGCGCTCCTGTCCTGGTCGTTGGATCTTCAGCCTCATGTCTGATGTCCGGATTTGACATCGGACGGCATCGTGATCTTGTCTCCCATGAGAATGACGGGATTCCGCAATTCAACCGAGGGCAACCGTCGTCTGAGCGCTTGAGAGCATGCGCTGAACGTGGTTCCCCGGCATCGGTCTGCCAATGAGGTAGCCCTGGATCATGTCGCAACCCTCACTGCGCAAGATCTCCATCAAGGCTTGGGTCTCCACCCCTTCCGCGAGCGTCTCCATCCCGAGCGCTTCTGCCAGGGTGGTGATCGCCCGCACGATCGCCTGGGCACTGCCGCCCTCCTCGAGAGCACGCACGAAGCTTTGGTCGATCTTGATCTTGTTGAAGGGGAATGAGCGCAGGTAGCTGAGCGATGAGTACCCGGTGCCGAAGTCGTCGAGCGCCACGCGCACACCCAATGCCTGCAGCGAATGGAGGATGTTCAGCGTCTTGTCGACATTCCCGATGAACACGCTTTCGGTGATTTCAAGTTCGAGGCGGCCCGAAGGAAGCCTGCTTTGTGCCAAGGCCTGCGCGATGCACGCGACGAGGCCGTCGGTCGTGAGCTGACGGGGCGAGATGTTGACTGCAACGCTGATGTCTTCAGTGCGGATTCCGACGATGGCGCGCATGTATTCCGATCTGATGCCGCGCAGCGTTCCGATTTGATCGCGCGCAGGTGAC